>JBBSNU010000191.1:0-8373 GCA_038260455.1 Chroococcales cyanobacterium
GAATTTCCCAGTAGTTGAGGTTGAGAGTTTCTGCAACTGTGCGCCCGATCGTACTTGCAAAAGCTGGATTTACGTCCAAAAAAGTCCCGTCCGCGCGGCATAATGCTAGCCCGATCGGACAGAGTTCTAATAATTTGCGGTTGCTGCGATCGCTCCGGTCTTCTCCTAACTGGCTTTGCATCTGACTTAGCTGGACTTGGGTTATTCAATTATATCTTTATTATCGGGTTTATTGCTGTAACTTTTATAACTCGGTAAGGAAGTTCGGCCAAGGAAGCCGAACTTCCCTCTATGCCTTACATCAGTTAAATCGGGAGCATCTCACTTTTGCAAAAAGCATTTTTTTACATTACAGTGCGAGCTTAAGAGCTCGCGAGTACAATACGCGAGCTCTTAAGCTCGCACTACAAATGCAAAACTAAGATGCTCCCGTTAAATCTGTGATCGAATCCGTTGCGGAACTTCGTTCAATTAATCGCGGGCGATACCTTCGGCGCGGGCGGCCAACTGCACAGCATCGGCGACTGCTATCGCAACTCTTTCGTCAAAAACAGACGGTATAATATGTTCTTTGTCAAGTTGATCGGGGCTGACTAAAGAGGCGATCGCGTAAGCTGCACCCAAATACATACTCGTCGTAATCGTGCTAGCTTTGCAGTCCAAAGCACCTCGAAATATCCCCGGAAATGCCAAAACATTGTTAATTTGATTTGGGTAGTCGCTGCGTCCGGTAGCAATAATTGCCGCATCCTCAGTAATTAATTCTGGCTGAATTTCGGGAATGGGATTTGCCATTGCAAAAACAATGGGGTTCTCGGCCATCGATTGCACCATCGATCGCGTCAGCACGCCTGGGGCGCTAACACCTAAAAATACATCCGCACCGGCGATCGCATCTGCCAAAGTACCGCCCTTTGCCACAGCAAATTCTAGTTTTTCTGGGTTCATGTCCGTGCGGTCTTTCGAGAGGACGCCTTTGGAGTCGCACATGATGATGTTTTCGGCACCTGCTTTACGCAGCAAGCGGGCGATCGCGACTCCGGCCGCACCTGCACCGTTAATCACGATACACACTTTGGCGAGCGATTTTTTCACAAGTTTCAAGGCATTAATTAATGCTGCCAAACTGACAATTGCAGTGCCGTGCTGGTCGTCATGAAAAATCGGAATATTTAAGGTAGCCCGCAATCTTGCTTCGATTTCAAAGCAGCGGGGAGAAGAAATATCTTCGAGGTTAACGCCACCAAAAACCGGGGCAATATTCTGCACGGTGCGAATAATTTCCTCGGTATCTTGAGTGTCCAAACAGATAGGAAAAGCATCAATTCCGGCAAATTCTTTAAATAGCATGGCTTTGCCTTCCATGACTGGCAGGGCGGCTTCCGGCCCTAGGTTTCCCAATCCTAAAACTGCGCTGCCGTCGGTAACAATGGCAACAGTATTTTGTTTGATTGTGAGGTTGTAAACTTGTTGCGGATCGTTGGCGATCGCAGTACAGATGCGGGCGACTCCTGGGGTGTAGGCTATTGCCAAATCGGATTGGCGTTTGAGGGAAATTTTGCTTTCTACGCTGATTTTTCCGCCGCGGTGCAAGTGGAAAGTGCGATCGTACACGTCGATCACTTTGATATCCGGTAGCGCTTTTACTGCTTGGACTATTTCTTCGCTGTGCTCGGTGCTCGAAGCATCGACGGTGATATCGCGCACCGCAGTAGCGCGGGTTTGCTCGATCGAGTCGATTTGTCCTAAGTTGCCGCCCGCAGAGGCGATCGCGTTGATGACGCTTGCGAGCATTCCCGGCTGGTTCGGCAGAGCAACGCGAATCGTTAAACTAAAGCTGGGGTTCGGTGTCAGTTTTACCATGATTGCTTAATTTGAGATTTGAGAATTTCAATCTTAGATTTTATCGCCCATATTAGGCATAAAATTTAATAATTAAAATTTTCAACTTAAATTTTTAACAAATTATCCGATCGCGGCAGAGCGATCGGACTATATATCCCCGTAGGGTGCGTCAGTTTCAACCTGTTTGAATTGTGTCAAAAATTGGGACTGACGCACCCTACTAACTACTAACTATATATCCGCGTAGGGTGCGTCAGTTTCAATATGTTTGAATTGTGTCAAAAATTGGGACTGACGCACCCTACTAACTATATATCCGCGTAGGGTGCGTCAGTTTCAATATGTTTGAATTGTGTCAAAACTGGCGACTGACGCACCCTACTAACTATATATCCCCGTAGGGTGCGTCAGTTTCAATATGTTTGAATTGTGTCAAAAATTGGGACTGACGCACCCTACTAACTCTCAACTGTCTTTTGAAGCGAGACACCCGGAAATTTTATGCGGCGTTTTGGCGGCTTTGATGGTGGAGCTAAAAAGTAGATGCACGGCTGTTTGAGCCGGCAGGTAAAAATCAGAGCGACTGACAAGCGAGCCTTTTATATATTAATTTGCCCGACTTGTTTAACACTCTTTTATAGCGAGTGCAATGTTGCTTTCGATCGAATTACCTGCACGCTTTGCCCTCTAGATTCCAGCGACTGAACTAACAAGCAATCTATTCGATGCCTGTACGCTGCACAGCTTGGGCAGATCGCAGCGATTTGCTGGTTGTTAACTGTCAATTTTAGCGATCGTTCGCAGCATCCGCACACACAATAGTAAAGAATTGGCAAGCGATACAATCGGGGGGAACTTTTTCTGAGTTTGGGAGTTCGACAGGTTGCTCGTCTTCGCCGCCGGAGGGAAAGATGCACAGGCCCACTTGTCCGACTCCAGCCATGAGTTCGGCAACTCGATCTAAAATGCTGTCGATTCTTTCAATTAGTTCCTCTGCTACATCCAGACTCGGCGCGATGATGAAAAAGGTTTTGACTCCTTCGGGACAAGCGGCGAAGCCGAGGGTGCACTCTTCTAATAGTGCTTGAGTTGAGAGACTCAGAGGCTCATCGAAGCGAGCGATTACTGCTCGATCAAAGGCTTGTGTCAGAGAACGATCGCCAAAAACAGGTTGAGATAACATAACTACTTCCTTTCGTAGGATTTTTTGGAACATTGAAAAAATTTTAACATACCTTAATGTAAGTGATTTAACTAAATTGTATGGCGATCGCGATCATCATCGAATGTGATAATTTTGGGCTTGTCAAGCGATCGTGATTGTGATAAAGTGTATCCTCAATTACCGAAGCGCCTGATTTCGATCGCATATTCAGCAAAAGCTAAGTACAAATACATAAATTAGTTAAAAAAACTAAGTATCCAATCAAAATATTAAAAAAGATGAACTCGATCGCCCAACAGTTAAAAACCAGATTTGAAAAAGCCTTCACCTCCGCATTCGGCGAGAGTTATGCCGATACGGATCTGATGCTAGCCCCTGCGGGAAATCCCAAGTTTGGGGACTTTCAGTGCAATGCAGCGATGAGTTTGGGCAAAAAGTTAGGTAAGCCACCGCGGGCGATCGCCCAAACCATCATTGAAAACCTGGACATCGCCGACATCTGCGAAACTCCAGAAATCGCCGGCCCCGGCTTTATCAATTTAAAGCTGAAACCGGCTTATTTGGAAGCGCAAGTTAGGGCGTTAGCGATCGACACCCGTTTGGGGATTTCACCGACTCAAACGCCTCAGAGAATCGCGATCGACTTTTCGAGCCCGAATATCGCCAAAGAAATGCACGTCGGACATTTGCGATCGACTATCATCGGCGATGCGATCGGCCGCACCCTCGAATTTCTCGGCCACGACGTACTCAGAATCAACCACATCGGCGACTGGGGCACCCAATTCGGGATGCTAATCACACACCTGCGTATCGTTCACCCCGAAGCCCTCACCACCGCAGACGCGCTAGATTTAGGCGATTTAGTCGCATTTTACCGCCAAGCAAAACAGCGATTTGATGCAGACGAAACCTTCAAAGAAACCGCCCGCCAAGAAGTAGTAAAACTCCAAGCAGGCGCAGAAGACACCACCCGCGCTTGGAAACTGCTATGTAATCAATCCCGCCGCGAATTCCAAGTAATATATGATTTGCTAGACATCAAACTAACCGAACGCGGCGAATCATTTTACAATCCATTATTGCCCGCAGTAGTCGAAGACTTAACCGAGTTAGGTTTGCTAGTAGAAAGCGACGGCGCTAAATGCGTCTTTGTAGAAGGTTTCACCAACAAAGAAGGCGAACCATTACCGCTAATTGTGCAGAAAACCGACGGCGGCTACAACTACGCCACCACCGATTTAGCCGCCATACGCTACCGCATCCAAAACGACAAAGCAAAGCGCATAATTTACGTCACAGATTCAGGACAAGCCAACCATTTCTCCCAAGTATTTGCAGTAGCCAGAAAAGCCAATTGGATTCCTGAAGATGTCGAGATTGTGCATATTCCCTTCGGTTTAGTATTGGGAGAAGGCGGGAAAAAATTAAAAACTCGTTCTGGGGACACCGTGCGATTGCAAGATTTATTAGACGAAGCAATTGTCCGCACGCGCGAAGATTTAGAAGACAGATTAAAAGCAGAGGAAAGACACGAAACTGAGGAATTTATTGCTAACGTATCTCAAACAGTAGGTTTAAGTGCAGTTAAGTATGCCGATTTAAGTCAAAACCGCGCCAGCAACTATGTATTTAGTTACGACAAAATGCTGGCTTTGCAAGGAAATACCGCACCCTATATGCTGTATGCCTACGTGCGCGTCCAGGGAATTCGCCGCAAAGGTGAGATTGATTTTGATAACTTAGCTGCTGGTGCGAAAGTAATTTTGCAATCCGATGCCGAGTTAGTATTAGCAAAGCATTTATTGCAGTTCAATGAAGTTATAAATGCTGTTGGTAGCGACTTATTACCAAATCGGATTTGTCAGTATTTGTTTGAATTAAGTCAAAAATTCAATCAATTTTTTGAGCAATGTCCGGTTTTGAAAGCCGATGAACCGTTGCGGACTTCGCGGCTAATTTTGTGCGATTTGACAGCGAGGACTTTAAAATTGGGTTTGGAGTTGTTGGGAATTAAGGTATTGGAGAGGATGTAATAAATTGTACTGCATTTAATATTTGTAGGGTGTGTCGCCATAAAAAATTCCTAAATTGAATCGACAATCTCATGGCGACGCACCTTACACTTCGGGTTAAGGAAACAAGCCAAAAAAAATATTAACTGGTAACGAGTAACTTTTTCAATAGTACAGATGTTCGCGTAGGGAAACGGCACTGCCGTGTCCTCTATTTCCTGCGAAAGAAACGCAGATTTCATAACTCATTCAGTTTCATTTCCTGTGCCTTTCCTTCAGCAATTTCTTGTTTTGCGCGTTGGGCAGCAGCCACAAGTTGCGGTTGCGTTTTCTGGAAAGATTCGTCCCATCGAAGCTCATCTTTTAAGTCTTCGATATACTCTTTCAAGTATTCTGCTACTCGCTGCTGTAAAGTTTCTGGCAGAGACTCCATCATCTCGCCGATCGCTGCATCAATACCTTCCCATAGTTCAGAAAGCGGTACAGTCTCTCCTGTCATTGCTTCGTGCCATCCTTGACGAAAACAATCTTCGGCTGACTTCAGCGGTTCCTCGTCAGCAAGAACGATGATGCGAACTCTGTGTCCAGAAAATTTGGCTGCTTGGGCGAGAATTTCTTCCCAAGTTCCCTCTACTTCTAGCAGTTGTGTTGTCATTATATTTTATTTTGTAATTGTTGGATTTAGTTAATTGTAGCGCATTTTTCAAATCGAACATTTACGGTTTTTTGTTAACAATCAAGCTCTCCAGAATATCTTTAAACATCTTTACAGCAATCTGGCGATCGTTATCTCTGACAAAAATCTCAAAATTAGGACTTGAATTAATTTCAATTAACCAATATTCTCCATTTGTATCTAAGGCTATATCAAACCCGGCATAATTAATCGTAACCTCTTCAAAAACAGGCTGAACAAAATTTACAATTTCCGCAATAATCTCTGAATCGGTAATATGCTTAGCTTTTGCACCCTCCCAGTGCAGCGGGCTTAAATTCCCCGCAAATTTAGCGTTCGATTTATCTTTTTCATATAGCAAAACCAGCTTGTGATTAAAGAAAACCGCCCGATATTCGTGTCGGATATCAATGTACTCTTGAGCTAGACAAACATAGTCATAATCTTTGCTGTTGACATTAAATACAGTTTCGATCGCTGCTAGAACTTGCTCCTTCGTTTCACAAAGGAAGACGTTGTTTCCCGCCGAACCGCGATTTCTTTTCACAATCGCGGGCAGGGAAAATCTTTTGCCCACTTCGGCTGCAATTTCTGCACAATCTTTAAATTCTAAATATTTGCGATATTTTTCCTCGCAGAAAGGCGAGAGAAATCCTAGAGTTTTTGGAGTTTTAATCTTGCCTTTCAGCAAGTGATATGTATATTCTTTGTCTTTAAATATCTGTAGGATTTGCTCGTTGTTAAACGGCATACTGAAATTAACCAAGTAATAATCTTGACCGTTCAGTTTGATTCTAACTAAGTTTTGGTTGGGCGCGAGGATTTCATAGCTGATATTTAACTCTTGACAAGCTTCGAGAACCAAACTGATATTTGTCAGCATAATGTGCACAGTATATTTGTTTATGACTTGCGCGCGCCGCTCCAGAAACCGGGTTTCTTCGTCTATTTCTCGTCACTCAACGTAAAAATCGTAGAAACCCGGTTTCTAGCCCCATGCGTAGTCCATGATTTTTTTCATTCAACTGTACCACAGCAGGAAGCAATGAGACGAAAAGGGCGATCGCTCTTTGCACAACAACGCTCGAGCCCTCATGCTGCTACTGCTTCATCAGATCCAGTTTCTTCTGGCAAAACATAAAAATCTACATCAATTTCCGCATTCAATTGATGTACCTTTTCAACAATATATTTATCAAAATGAATGGCTGGCACACTGCCACTTCTGTAATAAATTACGCAAGCAATCTCGGCTTTACAATGCTTGCACAACTCTACCAAAGATAGCCATCCCGGTTGAAGTTGTTCCATGACAGATTTAAGGTGAGATTCTAAGTCATCCGACTTGCTAAGTTGAGAATCTACTCTCCAACCATTGTACTTTTTGCGAATAGTAGCCTTTGAATGAATCAAGTCGCCAATTTTCCAAGTTTTACTGGGTTTTATGCCAACTTTTTCTGTTACCTCTTCTGGAGATAAGTCAGTTCCAATTAAGGCAAAATAAGCGTAAATCTCTGATTCCATCCTCAGACTCCTGTTTAATGTGATTAGAAATCATTAATGTTTAGTTCAGTTGGTTCGCCCGGACTCATACCGCCTTTAGGTTTGACATATATGTTTCCATCTCTGTCTTTGTAAAGGTCTTTTTTAGAAGCGTGTTCTTCATTTTTGATTTCGTGGATGTCAACTCCTCCTATTTTCAATCTCTCAATCTCCTGCTTGGTAAGCAGCTTGTCTTGTCTCCAGTTTCGCTCTTCTTCGCTATTTCCTAATACTATTTCCGCCCTTCCTTACACCCAAAAAAAGATGAGGTTCGAGCATTTCTCTCAAACCTCAAATTTAATCAAATTCTACCCAAACAGTCGCTGTTGCCCGTTTGCGGCATCTTTCCCGGCATAAATCTCGCGCGTTCCCTTGGGAATATAAATCCAGTCGAACTCTTGCAAGCGGTTTGTCAAATTGGAAATGCTCACTCCCAATTCATCTCTCATTTTGTATAAATGCGACCATTTTGTTAAATCGCGCCCCTGTCTTTTATCTTCCAAAACACCTCGGGGCATTAACAAACAGCTTGCAAAATATTGGGCTTGCCATTCGATCGACGCAATTTTGGTATTCGCGATCGCACCCCGACAGACAAACGGTTCTTCGACATCAGATGCTGTTTTTTCTCGATCGCCCAAGTTGAGTTCCAACTGTTCCACAGTACCGTCTGCTTCGTCTTGATTGACGTGCAGTACCCAGTGGCCGATTTCGTGGGCGATCGTCGATTCGATGAACCCCGGCGGTTTTTCGAGTATCAATTCGTTGATTTCGATTAACCGCTGCTGGGGTAAAATCCTGGCGGCGATCGCACCTTCGGAGTCCGGCTCAATGTAGTCCCAGACTACGCCCAAATCTAGGAAATCAGCCACCGTTGTCGCTTCAAAAGGCCATTTCGGAGCAAAATTTTGCGTTTTCTGCATCTGCATCAGGATGTCATTTGCCAAACGCTCGATCGATTCTTTGGGATAGAAGCAATACGGTTTAAAAATACTCACTTTTACAGGCCTCTCTTACGCTTCAAAAGATTGTTTGAGCCAATCTGGATTTTCTTGCATCCGGCGGAAAAGAGCCTGCATTTCCTTCGGATTCTGCTTCAGCAGCGCTTCGTACTGCTGGGGCAGTCTACC
>JBBSNU010000192.1:0-8355 GCA_038260455.1 Chroococcales cyanobacterium
AAGGAATTACGTAACAGTCACAATTTGTGAATTCGTAACCTCAGAAACTCGGTTTATTTGTATATTGCTCGTTATCATATCATGTCCGGTCGATTAATAACAAAAACGGTTCGTTTGTAGTGCGGACTTTAGTCCGCTCCAAGAAAGCGGACTAAAGTCCGCACTACGAACTCATTTTAAATTGGTCAATCGACCGGACATGACATCGTAAAACTCGTAAAAATGGGGTTTCTAGCCTCATATTGAGCCTGGTGCGTCATTGGAAAAAAGCCTAGTTTTTCGTGCTATATCCGAAAATGACGCACCCTACAATCTCGCCCGGTTTTTGCTCAAGTAAATAACGTTATATATGCGGACGGTGTGCAGTGCACACCCTACAATATTTTTGGGAAATTCCTATTATTAACTGCCTTCTCCAAAGCGATAGCCTCTGCCGTAGACTGTTTGAATTAGGGTGGATTCGCCTGGGGCTTCTATTTTACGTCGCAGCAGGCGAATTTGAGCGGCTAATACGTTGCTGCTGGGTTTTTCTGTTTCACTCCACAAATATTGGTGGATTTGTTCGTGTGTTAGCAATTGACCGGGATGGCGCATTAAGTATTCTAATAACTGACATTCTTTTTCTGATAGGTCAATTGTCCGATCGCCCCGATAAGCTATTTGATTGTCGTAGTCTAGCTGTAAGTCTGCAACTTGCAGCCGCCCGACAGCCACCTCGGCATCAAAATTAGGGGGGCGTCGCAGCAAGGCCCGGACTCTGGCTAGCAATTCTCGCAGTTCAAAGGGTTTGACTATATAGTCGTCTGCGCCTGCGTCGAGTCCTTTTACGCGATCGTCTAGGGTATCTTTGGCGGTGAGAAATAGCACTGGTGTATTCCGTCCTTGCGATCGCAATTGCTGACAAATTGCCAGTCCGGTTTGTCGGGGCAGCATCCAATCTAAGATTAGCAAATCGTAAGTTTTCTGCATTGCTAAATTGCTGCCTGTCGCGCCGTCAATTGCCACATCAACTGTATAACCTTCGCGGCTTAAAACTCGACTCAAAGGGTCAGTTAACTCAACTTCATCATCAACTAAAAGAATCCGCATCTTGATTTTAGATTTGAGATTTTTCGACTTCGCTCAAAACAAGTTTTAGATTTTAGATTTAAGCATGAATTACGCCAAACTTGCAGACAATTAGGTTTGCTAGGGGTTTTCCCCCTGCGGTTGCTTTGTCTGCGGTGAGGTTGCGTTTAGGAATGCTTAGGTTAAGCAAACTGATTTTTGCTATATTTTAAAATGTGGAATATTTTCTGATTCGCTGTAAGCTTCTGCTAGCCATTCCTGGATTGCAGGAATTGCTAAAATCGCATCAGCATAAGCTTTTGCTTCTGTATTTAATTTGACTCCGTAGGTGACAAAACGCATGACGATGGGGGCAAACATAGCGTCAACAACTGTGAATTGTCCGAACAACATAGGGCCGCCTGTTCCGAATTTTTGGCGGCATTCGCGCCAAATGCTAAAGATGCGATCGATCTCTGCTTCGACACCGGGAGTCATTCCTTCTCCGGGATAGCGGTTGCGGCAGTCCATCGGCATATTTTGGCGCAGATTTTGGAAGCCCCCGTGCACTTCAGCGCTGATGGAACGGGCGATCGCCCTTTGCGCGACATCCGCCGGCCACAAATGGTGCGCGTAGCGATCGGCAACGTACTCGCAAATTGCTAAAGATTCCCACACTTTCAAGTCGCCATCGATTAAAACAGGCACTTTTCCCGAGGGAGAATAGCGCCGAATTTCCGCGTGGGTTGTCGGCTCGTCTAGGCGGACTTTAAATTCGGCAAATTCCAGTCCAGCTTGTTTCATCACCAGCCAAGCACGCAGCGACCAAGAGGAATAATTTTTGTTGCCAATTACCAGAGTCAATTTTGTCATAGTTTAGCTTTCAGTTATTTGAGATCGCCCGTTCAATTTTAAGTTTTAGACTTCAATACACAAAGGCGTGAGACGGAATAACGATCGTCTTCGAGGGCTTCGCTAAAGCGCGAGTGGCCCGTTTTCTGCACCAGCCTCTGCAAGCATTTTACATTAACAGCCTCCCAGCGTTCCGCGTTTTTCTGCAAACGGCGATCGGGGGGCTGTATCGACGATCACACCTGATTTGGCATTGAATTTTTTTCCGTGGAGTTTGGCATCGTTAGCGGTAGGTACGGCCACTGTATAGTGCATTTCCTCGGCCTCTACACCGCCGCCTGAGAGGATTTCATCTACTGTAATTTTCAGGGAATCCGGGTCTACACTGTGAAATTCTCCGTCAAATTCTTGACTGTCAAACTCTTTATTGTTTTCCATACTGACCGCCCTTTAAAAAACTGACTAAATATAATATATACCCAAACAAAGGATCGAGCAATACCCGAAATTTATTTTTCGCTGTGAACTCTATGTGTTATTCTGGGTTTGGTAAAAGCTGTTTCTGCTTTTGCCGCGAGCGCCCCTTCCCAAATTGAGCAATTTACACTCTAAAAATTGACATGATTACTGTTGCACTTCCCAAAGGCGGACTGTTAGGAGATAGCATTCGATTGTTTAAATCGGTTGGATTAGACTTTAGTGCTTTTCTCGATTCCTCTAACCGCCAACTTCAAATTTATGACCCCACCGGAACTGCTAAAGCTTTGCTAGTCAGGACGCATGATGTCCCGGTTTATGTGGAATACGGTCAAGCTGATTTAGGGATTGCGGGTTATGATGTATTGCGGGAAAAAAAGCCGAAAGTTGCTAATTTAATTGATTTGAATTTTGGCAAGTGTCGGCTATCGGTGGCGGTGAAAGAATCTAGTCCCTATCGGCGAAGTGTGGATTTGCCTCCTCACGGTAGAGTTGCTTCTAAGTTCGTCAACTGTGCGAGAGAATATTTTCATAATTTGAATTTGCCTGTGGAAATTGTGCCACTTTACGGTTCTGTGGAGTTGGGGCCGATTACGGGTATGTCGGAGGCTATTGTGGATTTGATTTCGACTGGCAAAACTTTGCGAGAAAATGGTTTGGTGGAAATTGATGTTTTGTTTCACAGTTCGGCTTATTTGATCGGTCATCCTTTGAGTTACCGTTTGAATGCGGGCGGGGTTAATGAGTTGATTGGGAAGTTGAGAGAACAAGTTTTGGCTACTGTTTGATGTGAGTTTAAATTAGAATGTTCTTATAGGTTCGTAGTAAGGACTTTAGTCCTTATTGGCGCTGAGAATGAGGACTGAAGTCCTCACTACGAACCTCAGAAGGACTGAAGTCCTCACTACTAACCTCAGAAGGACTGAAGTCCTCACTACTAACCGATTTTATTTAGCTCATTTCTGAGCTGATATTTGCAGGTATAAGACCTAGTTTTTCCTGGCAACGGTTGATATATAAACTGACGACTGTATCAGCAGGGTTTTGTTGGATTAGTTGCTGAAAATATCCCAAGGCGGCGACAAATTTTTCGGATTGCCATCCTTGAATTCCTTTGTCAAATAAAACTTGGGTAAGCTGCTTTGCTTCAGCGTCGGGACTGGATGCTGCCCAGATTTCGTAGATTTCAATGGCTTGCTGCTTGCCGCGCGGGGTTACTCGATCGATCCAGCGATAATAATAATTGTTGCTGGCTGAATGGCTGTCGGCTGCTTTCGCGTGAGAAGTAGAAATCATACTCTTCCCTGTTTTTGCTTCCAAGTCGCACTTTAATAATAGACTTTCTTTTGAGTTTGAGTTAGGACTTATGTTATTTAGAAATTCTCTCGCATGAACGATCGCATTTTCGCTAACAATAATTTGGCAGCCGTATATTTTAGTTAGATTTTCTAAACGAGAAGCTGTATTTACCACATCGCCGATGACTGTAGAGTCCATCCGGCGATCGGAGCCCAAGGTGCCGATCATGCCGATACCGGTGTTAATTCCTGTACCGATGTTGACGGGATATTCTAAATTGTATTTATGGCGATCGGCATTAAATTCCTGCAAACTTTCTTGCATGGCTACTGCGGCTTCGATCGCATTTATTGCGTGAGAATTCGGCCGATCGAATACTGCCATGATGGCATCGCCTAGGTATTTGTCAATAAACCCGCCGTGGGACGTGATGCAATCGTTCATTTTAGTAAAAAAAGCGTTCAACCATTCAAAGGTTTCGCGTGCTGGTTGAGATTCTGCGATCGTCGTAAACCCGCGAATGTCGCAAAATAGAATAGTCAGCTCTTCTTCTGTGACATTTCCCAATTGAATCGATTCTATGCCTTTTGGGGCAATTCGTATGAGAATCTGCTCCGGCACAAATAGCTGAAATTTTTCGGCAAGATATTCGCTGGCCTCCCAAGCTGCGGCGATTTGGCGCTTACTTTTCTCTCGGACTTGCTGGTTGAATTGGGAAGTTACAACTTGCGATCGCATTTGGCTCAACTGCAAAATATTTTTAACTTTTGCCAGCAGCAAGCGACTGTTAAAAGGCTTTGTTAAATAATCATCTGCCATCATTTCTAACCCTCTGAAGCGAGAGGTGTCGTCATCGAGGGCAGTCAAAAAAATTATCGGTACTGTTTGCAATGTTTTATCGTTCCGCAGGATGTCGCACACATCAAAACCGTCCATCTCCGGCATCATAACATCGAGTAAAATTAAATCTGGTCGAGATGCGCGGGCGAGGGAGAGCGCTTCATCGCCAGATAGCGCTGATACTGTGGTGTATCCTTCCAGTTGCAATAACTCTTCCAGTAAAATTAGATTAGCTGGCTCGTCATCAACCAACATGATGCAGTGCGACTTGTTTGACATGGAATATGATAGGTAAAGTTTGTCACCGATCGACAAGGACGAAGGGTTGAGGTATTTAGCGAGGATTGACGGACGCGATCGCCTAGAAATCGGATTTTTCCGCAAATACTGCACCAAATTTTTAATCGGGTAAAAAACCCGGTTTTTTTAGTTTAATAGCGTCCAGAACAGATTGTGTTGTATTCTTGACCCTTTCTCCTCGTTCCTGAAAAGAGATGCCCCCGATCGATCGCCGAAATAGTTGAGTTAGGTTAATATAAGTTGATTTTACATTCAATTTAAAATTTCTCTACTATTAAGTTTAGCGTTTCGCATGATGAAATGTAATAAATTACACCTTTGTGGCAGTGAATCCAAGGCAAAACACTGTGCAAAACAGATACTTCGATTGCCTTGCTGCGCTCGAAATGGCAAAAAAAACACCGAACTTGATATTATGCACTCCGCCAAAGAAACCGGGTTTTTTACCCGAACTGTGCGCTACAACGCGCGTATTTTCGCAAAAAACCCGGTTTCTGACCACCGGTGCGTAAATGCTGTTTAAGAGAGAAAAGAACGGACAGTGGCGATCGCCAAATTCAGATCCAGCGGCTTGCTCAAATAACCAGAAGCGCCAGCCTCAAAACATCGATCGCGATCGCCAGGCATCGCCATCGCCGTCAACGCAATCATCGGTACCGACTCCCAGACAGGATTTGCTTTAACTCGGCGCATCAACTCAAAGCCGTCAACATCCGGCAACTGAATGTCCATCAAAATCAAATCCGGCAGCAACTCCGGCGCAGTAGAAGCGGCAAGGATGCGATCGACCATCGCCTTCCCATCCGCGATAATCTCTACCCCGTAGCCCTCCAATTCCATCACCTCCGACATTAACATTTGGTTAAAAGGCTGGTCTTCGACAACCAAAATCCGCTTGCTACCAATGGGCAAAGCGATCGCAGAAGCAGGGATTAACTTAGAATCCAAGGCACAAGCGGCAAAGCTTCCAGACTCTTGACGCATCTCCGTCAAAGGCAGCCAAACGCGGAACACACTGCCGAGATCGCAAACAGATTGAAAAGAAACAGTCCCCCCGTGCAATTCCGCCAAACGCTTAGTCAAAGCCAAACCCAAACCCGTGCCTTCGTGCCGCCTAGTCAGGGAAGAATCCACCTGTTGAAAAGGTCGAAATAGCAAGTTCCAGCGGTCTTCAGGAATGCCAATACCGGAGTCTTGCACCTCCAAACAAAAATAAGGAGTGCTGGCATTTACAGGAGAACAATCCGGTCGATAGTCGCCGTTGATTTCGCTACCGTAGGCCAAACGCCCGCTGAGTTTAACTTGTCCCTGTTCCGGCGTAAATTTGATGGCATTGGACAGTAAATTAATCACAATTTGTCGCACTCGCCGTTCATCTAGCAAAACTTTAGTAATGCGGTAATCTAGTTCTAAAGACAAAGCAATTCGCTTTTTGTCTGCCCGTGGCTGAATCATTTTCAGACAGTCTGTGGTGAGTTCGTGGACGCGCACCGGCTGCAAATTTAGTTCTACTTTCCCCGCTTCAATTTTAGAAAGATCGAGAATATCGTTGATTAGCTGCAATAAGTGTTGGCCACTTTTTTCGATCAGTTCTACATAGTTGATTTGTCGATCGTTCAACTTTCCGGCCGTTTGGCGCAGCAGCAAGTCAGAAAAGCCGAGAATGCTGTTGAGAGGCGTCCGCAATTCGTGGGACATCGAGGCTAAAAACTCAGATTTTAACTGAGAAGAATACTCTAATTGTTTGTTAACTTGGCGCAGGTTTTCTTGTGTTTGAGCGCGTTCGATCGCGGCCCCAAGAGTGCGACAAGCAGCCGTGAGCACTTCTTGGTGGAGGGAGGCTTGTAATTTTTTGACGTTGCGGGACTCCAGCGTCAGCACTCCGATGATGGTGCCGTCGGTAGCTGCGATCGGAAAAATGCCCAATTGTCCGATTCCCGGATGCCGAAATTGCGGCACAGCATTGGGATGTTGGCCATAGTCATCGACAAACAAAGGTTGACCGGTTTCCACCACTTCCCACAGCAAACCGGTGCCGTAGGGAATACCTTTGTCGAGCAATTCTTGCATTCCGGCGGCGACTGGTTCACCGTAACTAGCCAGAAATTGAGTAGAAACTTGATTGGAAATTGCCGCCGCTTGCCTGTCTTTTCCCGAACCGCTAATCACTTTCACGTCTCCGAAAGCAGCATTCGTCGCCTCTACGAGATAAGTGAGGGCAAACTGACCTATTTCTTGCAAACTGTGAGAGTTTTGCAGGCGTTCGGTTAAACCTAAAAGAAAGCTCAGCCTTCTGACTTCTGCGTTGAGGCTAGCTTGGGATTTTTGGTATACCGTAACGTCTCGAAAGGTAAACAGTCTCCCGCCGCTGTTGGTAATTGTGGCGAATACTTCCAAACAAACGCCGTTGGATTGCTCGAAATAAAATGATAAACTTTGATCCTGAGATGTTTGCAGTGCTTGCTGAAACTGTTCCCACTGCTGAAACGACAAGTAACCCCGATCGACAATTTCGGCAAACAACAAGTCGCACTTAGGCTTTGTGGCGAGCCATTTTGGGGATAGTTCCCAAGTGTCGGCCAATTTTTTGTTAAACAAAACTAAGCACTCAGACGAGTCGAACATAGCGATGGCATTGTCTACTTGGTTGAGAATCAGTTCTTGGTCTGCGCTCAACTGCTGCAAGTCTGTCTCCATTTTTTTTGTGTCTGTAGCGCTTAGTTTTGCGGTCATAACTGTCTGCAGGTCTGCCAATAGTTATTTTATAATTCTTTACTTAATTTGACATAATTTTACATTTTTTGGGGTGAGGGCGATCGACGAGCTTTGTGATCTGAAGCACTTGCTGGTTGCGGAGGGCGATCGACGGGCTTTGTGATCTGAGGCACTTGCTGGTTGCGGAGGACGATCGCGCGATCGACTTGGAGTGTCTAAAAGTGCGATCGACCGTACAATTACATCATTATATTCAGCAAAAATTGCTTTTATATCCCTGACTATTGTGAATAAAAATTAATTTTTTGGGCCCGTTTGCAAGGGTTTTTTAACTTAAATTAAAACTGGATTGCTAATTTATGTTAGTTATAATGGCTGATTTGCGGTTTCTGACGCTTTGCACAATTCCCAGAAACCGGGTTTCTTGCCAGATATCTCGCCACCCAACCTAAATAATCAGAGAAACCCGGTTTCTTAGACTTTGCACAACTCCCAGAAACCGGGTTTCTTGCCAGATATCTCGTCACCCAACCTAAATTATCCAAGAAACCCGGTTTCTGACGCTAAAATTAAGGATTATTGGTCTTTAATTCCAAATACTCTTGATTGTCAAGATAAGTTTTAATATTCTCCAGTATTTGACGTAGATACTCTATGACTTCATTCTTAATCTCTAAAAGCTCATCAATAGTCTTATCTCGCCCCACCTCCTCAAAAGACTTAAGTCCGTGGGCTAAGTCGTTCCTGTTACTTTTAACAACTACAAGATTTTGCCCATTTTTCGTTTTAGTAAATTCTGTTTTGTATGAAAAACCATATTTTTGT
>JBBSNU010000193.1:0-8354 GCA_038260455.1 Chroococcales cyanobacterium
CGGTGCTAATTTAATGAATGCAAATATGGCAAATGTAGATTTGAAAAATGCTGCTTTACCGTAGGACGATCGCCAATTGCTAAATCAGATGCTCGTTTTTAACAAGCTTAATACCATCCTGTAGGGGCAATTTCTGAAATTGCCCCTACAGTTATAATTGCTGATAATTTTAAGTTTCCGTTAAGTCTGATATCAAGGGGAGCATCTCATTTTTGTAAAAAGCATTTTTTTCTTATAGTGCGAACGTCCCCGCTCGCGTATTATACGATACGCGAGCGGGGACGCTCGCACTATTAAATGCAAAACACCCGATGCTCCCGATATCAAGTGCGATCGATTAGCATAACAAAAACCGTTCGTAGTGCGGACTTTAGTCCGCAATTTAAGAGCGGACTGAAGTCCGCACTACGAACCAATCGCGAGCGCGATCGCTCGATCGGACACGAGACTATCTTAATTAGAATTATTTAACTGAACTCGATCTTAATCTTCCTCGTCAGCATCTTGGGCGAAACGGATAATGTCATCATCGCCGAGGTATTCGCCATTTTGGATTTCAATCATCACCAGAGGAATCACGCCTGGGTTTTCCACGCGGTGAGCAGTATTCATGGGAACGTAGGTTGACTGTTTCTGCATGAGAATCGTCTCTTTGTCATCGCAGATCACTTTAGCGGTACCGGAGACGACTACCCAATGTTCGCTGCGGTGATAGTGCATTTGCGTGCTGATGTGGTGTCCCGGTTTGACTTCGATGCGATTGATCTTGTAACGATCGCCCGCGTCTATGACTGTAACTTGACCCCAGTAGCGGGTTTGTGTGCGATCGTCCGTTTTTTCGATTGTGTCCGCTGTTTCCACCATGCTGTCGATCTCGCTAACGGTGTCTGTAAAAATATCTGTAGTTGAAAGTATATCAGAAGGTAAGCGCGATCGGGCTTTTGGTGAATTTTTTATCTTATAATCCAGATTCATGAGATCGATCGCCATTCACGAGCATCCACAAACTGAGACAAATGCCCCACATTTGTCGTAGCAATTACCACCTCATTTCCTTGATTTGCTAATAATATTGCTTGAGCCGCCAAAATCACATCGCCATCAAGTGAATTGGGATCTGCCGTCGGCCTTCCCCTCAGTCGTGCATCCGCCCACAACTGAGCCGCTAGAAGCATTGCGTCTGTGGAAATAGGAAGATATTGAATGAGAGTTTTGAGTAAGTCAAGTTGTCTGATGCCTGCCACCTTACCCGCACGAATTAACTCGCGTCGAACTTCATAGTCAGCGAGTTCAGGGATCACAGCTTTATAACCGCGCGACGGTAGAGAGTCCAGCCAAAGTTGGCACTCTAGAGTTAGGGGAGTGGATCTGGGATTTGTGATCATTCCGAGAGGCCCAGAATCCAAAATTACAAATTTGCTCATGGATATAGTTTATTAGATAGAAACGCCACCTTGATCTAAAGCCTTACTGAGAATTTCCCAGGTTTCTTTTTGCTCCTGTTCGTCTCCCTCTTCTCGCCATAACCTCAGTGTTTCGCTCAAAGCTTTCTGCCTTGCTGCATCCACAACTGGATCGGGGTTGTTCAAATCATACTTAACTTTTTCCCAAGCATCTACTGGTTCGCCTTTAATCATCACACTTTCGCGAAACAGGCGAATAATCTCTAGTAAATTCGGCCAGTATGCTTGAGGAATTTTATCAATCTCCAAAACTAGCCATTCCATAGACGCTTTGGGCGGTGAAACAGAGGTAGCTTGAGGAGATTCGGTTTCTTTCCCCGCTACAGAAATAGCTGGGGATGCTTCCGATGAAACAGAGCTAGCTGGCGGAATTTCGCTTTCTTTAACTTGTTCAGACATAATTATCTCTCTCCTTGATGTCACTTATGCTTTAGTTTAGCAAAATAGTCTGTGTTGAAATTTGTTATACCAAGCCTGAACAATTATTGCTACAACACAAATTTTGGGTGGAGTGAAACGGAAAGTTGTTTCCTCAAATATTGTCGGTGCGTCGCCCTGAGATTTTCGTTTTTTTTCGGGTACGATCGATGGCGACACACCCTACAAATACTGTTACTTGAATTTTATTGCTGGATCGATCGCCATTCGCGAGCATCCACAAACTGAGACAAATGCCCCACATTTGTTGTAGCAATCACCACCTCATTTCCTGGATGTGCTTCCAATATTGCTTGAGCCGCCAGAATCACATCTCCGTCAAGTGCATTGGGTTCTGCCGTCGGCCTTCCTCTCTTTCGTGCATCCGCCCACAACTGAGCCGCTAGAAGCATTACCTCCGTAGTCAAAGGACGGTATAGCAGGACATTTTTAAATTTGTCAAGCTTTTTAAGACCGTTCTCTTTTCCGGCTCTAATTAACTCGCGCCGCACCTCATAGTCAGCAATTTCAGGGAGGATTACCATTGCGCCATTATCTAGTAACGATGCTAGCCAAAGTTGGCATTCCAAATAAGGAGGTTTGGCTTGAGG
This sequence comes from Chroococcales cyanobacterium, assembly GCA_038260455.1. Classification (GTDB taxonomy): domain Bacteria; phylum Cyanobacteriota; class Cyanobacteriia; order Cyanobacteriales; family Microcoleaceae; genus Microcoleus. Next base: position 2,492 of record JBBSNU010000193.1, read on the forward strand.
ATTTGTCACCATTCCTAATGGGCCGGAATCCAAAACAATTATTCTGCTCATGGAAACAATGGTCGATTAGACATCCGATCTTCATTTATCACTTGTTCAAGATATTCCGCAGTTTCTTTTTGTTCTTGTTCATCATCATCATCCTCTCGCCACGATCGCAATAATTCGATCGCAGGTTGATTTCTTTTGATCCTTTCCTCCTTTGACAGTTTAGTAAAATCTACGTTTTCAGTTGTCTCGGCGGGTTCCGGTAATCCGGGCTTAACTGTCACGGTTTCCAGAAATAACCGCATCATTTTAAGCAAATTCGGCCAATATTCTCTCGGAGTTTGCTGAATTACACTGAGAAACTCTACCATTTCATTGCCAATGCGAGTTTCTGGCGCTGAAGTTGCTGTTGCTGGGCTTTCACTGATTAAAGCTCGTTCAGACATAATTTTTTTATCCTCAATCGGATTTATAGGAATTCGCAGGTCGATATCCTGGATGAGAATTAGAGATTTGCGATCGAACTCGCCTCTACTTATATTTTAAACAAAAAACGGGGATGATTCATCGAGATTCTGGGATTTTTTTAACCGCAGATGTCAGCGGATGTACACAGATAAACGCAGATAAAATTCATCTGCGTACATCTGCGTTCATCTGCGGTTAAAAATAACCATCTCACTGAATTTCGAGGAAACTACTTGCTCAACACACCTTCAGGAATCCCCAAAATATCCTCAATTCGCGGCATATCTTCCAAAGCAATCACTCGCCCTTCATCCTCAAAACCAGCAATTTGATCGAAATTCAAATAGCGATACAAATCACCCGCAAAAGGATCGATTCTCTTCGACACAATCTCCATGTATTCTTCGACTGTGGGAATGCGACCCAACAGCGAACAAACTGCTGCTAATTCTGCCGAACCGAGATAAACTTGTGCATCTTTGCCCATCCGGTTGTTGAAGTTGCGAGTCGAAGTTGAAAACACCGTTGTAGCATCTTTTACCCGCGCTTGATTGCCCATACAAAGACTGCATCCCGGCATTTCTGTACGTGCTCCAGCGGCTCCAAAAATGCTGTAATAACCTTCTTCTTTTAGTTGCTGTTCGTCCATCCGAGTTGGCGGACAAATCCACAGGCGAGCTTTCACTTCCCCTGCACCTTCCAACACTTTTGCAGTGGCGCGATAGTGGCCGATATTTGTCATGCAAGAACCGACAAATACTTCATCTACCCGATCGCCCGCAACCGCACTCAACAGCTTCACATTATCCGGGTCATTCGGTGCAGCCACAATCGGTTCTGTAATCTCGTTCAAATCAATTTCGATGATTTCAACATACTCCGCATCAGCATCCGCTTCTAGCAGCACCGGATTAGCCAGCCATTCCTCCATCTTCGCCACCCGGCGCATCATCGTCCGCGCATCTTCATAGCCCCGCGCTACCATATTTTTTAGCAGCGCGACGTTGGAGCGAATGTACTCAGAAACAGTCTCCACGCTCAATTTAATCGTGCATCCGGCGCAGGAACGCTCGGCCGAGGCATCGGTCAATTCAAAAGCCTGCTCGACCTTCAAATCGGGCAAACCTTCAATCTCCATAATCCGCCCCGAAAAGACGTTTTTCTTATTCTGTTTCGAGACTGTCAGCAAACCTTTTTGAATCGCTACATAGGGAATGGCATTCACAACATCCCGCAGCGTAACTCCCGGCTGCAATTCTCCTTTGAAGCGTACTAAAACAGATTCCGGCATATCCAAAGGCATCACGCCCAAGGCTGCAGCAAATGCTACTAATCCCGAACCCGCAGGAAAGGAAATTCCTAAAGGAAAACGTGTGTGTGAATCGCCGCCGGTTCCTACTGTATCTGGCAATAACATCCGGTTGAGCCAGGAGTGAATAATGCCGTCTCCGGGACGCAAAGCTATTCCCGCCCGCTGTGACATGAAATCTGGCAATTCGTGGTGAGTTTTGACATCAACTGGTTTTGGATAGGCGGCGGTGTGGCAGAAACTTTGAATTACCAAGTCGGCGCTAAATCCCAAACAAGCAAGTTCTTTTAATTCGTCGCGAGTCATCGGGCCTGTGGTGTCTTGGGAACCGACTGTGGTCATTAATGGTTCGCAAGATGTACCGGGACGCACGCCTGTTAAACCGCAGGCTTTCCCTACCATTTTTTGGGCTAATGTGAAGCCTTTACCTGTGTCGGCGGGAATTGTTGGACGGGTGAAAATCGGGCTAATTCCTACTCCTAAAGCTTCGCGGGTTTTGTCGGTTAAGGTGCGTCCGATTAATAGGGGAATGCGGCCGCCGGCGCGAACTTCGTCTATAATTGTGTCGGGTTTGAGGGTGAAGGTGGAGATGATTTCTCCGGCTTCGTTGGTGATTTCTCCTTTGTAGGGATGGATGGTGATTACCATTCCGGTTTCCATTTTGCTGACATCGCATTCGATCGGCAATGCGCCGGAATCTTCAGCGGTATTGAAGAAAATCGGGGCGATCGCACTTCCTAAAATATAACCGCCGTTGCGCTTGTTGGGCACAAACGGAATATCGTTACCAATGTGCCACAGCACTGAGTTAATCGCTGATTTGCGCGAGGAACCGGTGCCGACAACATCGCCAACATAGGCTACGGGATGACCTTTTTGCTTCAATTGGGCGATCGTTTCCAGAGCTCCGGGCATCTTACTTTCCAGCATCACCAAAGCGTGCAAAGGAATGTCCGGCCGCGTGGTAGCATGAGGTGCGGGAGACAAGTCATCGGTATTGGTTTCTCCGGGGACTTTGAAGACTGTAACGGTAATGGCTTCGGCTAGTTCGGGGCGGCTGGTAAACCACTCGGCATCAGCCCAAGAATCTATGACTTGCTTGGCGTAGGGATTGGTATCCGACAGGGCGAGAATGTCGTGGAAAGCGTCAAATACTAACAGCGTTTTGCTCAAGGCGCGGGCTGCGGTGGCGGGAATCGCGATTTCGGCAGTGGGATTGAGTAAATCGATTAAAGATTGGACGTTGTAACCGCCCATCATTGTCCCCAGCAGGTAAACTGCCCATTTGGGAGCAATTAGGGGGCTGTGGATTTCGCCTTTGGCAATGCCGGTCAGAAAACCTGCTTTGACGTAGGCGGCGCTGTCTACGCCTGGGGGGACGCGATCGCGCAATAATTCTACTAAGGCTTCTTCTTCCCCAGGCGGCGGATTTTTGAGCAATTCGCAGAGTTCTGAGGTTTGCTGGGCATCTAGCGGCAGCGGTGGAATTCCCAGTGCGGCCCGTTCGGCAGCGTTACGGCGGTAAGATTCAAGCATTTCTCTTCTCTCTTAGGATACTATTCGATGGTTGGCCAGCAAGTGACTTTACTCTTTAGATTAGGAGCTGGCGCTGCATTTTTGGCAAAGCACCCGATCTTATAAAAACTTAACGCAACTTTAAAAACAGTAGACATTCATACTAAAGACAGATTTGGTCTGTATCTGGATCGCCGTTTAAACTCCAGCCGAGAAGTTTTCGGGCGTTGAGTTACATTCTTCTGGTTAAAATTAATGTGGCGGGGGTACTGTCGATCGCCCGGGAGCATCTGAAATCGTTAGTTACCAGAAAGAATTGGTTGAAAGCTTCTCCCTTTTAGCTAGAAATTAAAAGAAGATTATTCATTACGACTATCCTCTTCCTTTTAGGTAGAGGTAGCCCTCAACCCTTCTCTAAGCGAGGGGTCAGGCTGTCAACTGTCAACTGTCAACTGTCAACTGTCAACTGTCAACTGTCAACTGTCAACTGTCAACTGTCAACTGTCAACTGTCAACTGTCAACTGAATACAAGCTTAATTTTTTCCGCAGAAATGGATATATTAAAAAATGGAAAGTTTTATCCCTGAAAAATGTCAAGATTGTCAGGGCTCGGCCGCCAAGCCAGACTTGTACCAAAAGCTGCAAGGAACTCAAGAATTACTGCTGACGATCGCCAATTCGATGCCGATGCCTACGATCGTCAGCAGTCTGGCTGACGGCACAATTCTTTATAGCAACGATTTATGCCATCAGGTTTTCGGGTTCAAAGCATTTGAGATCGACGGCAAAAAAGCCTCCACACTATACAACAACCCCGCACAGCGCCACGAACTGCTGGATGCGCTCGCCCGCAACGGACAAGTCCGCGAGACAGAAATCCGCCTCAAAAAAGCTGACGGCACGCTGTTTTGGGCAAGTGTATCGATGCGATATTTGACATTGCTGTCGGAAAAAGCCGTGCTGTCGGTGTTCTGTGATATTACCGATCGCAAGCGAGCGGCCGCCAAGGAGCAGGAATTGCTCGCCTCAATCCACTTGCGCGCCCGCCAGCAAGCAGCCGTCGCTTACTTGGGGCAGCAGGCCCTGGCCGAAACAGATTTGTCTGCACTGATGGACAAAGCTGTGGTTTTAATTGCTCAAACGCTGGACGTTGATTATTGTCAGTTGTTAGAACTGTTGCCCTCTGGCCATGCTTTTATGCTGCGAGCGGGGGTTGGCTGGCAGCCGGGCCTCGTCGGGAGCGCTACTGTTAGCGCTTCTGCCCGATCGCAAGCAGGTTACACATTGCTAGTGGGCCAAGCGACGATCGTCGAAGATTTGCGGGTGGAAACGCGCTTTAGCGAGTTGCCGCTACTGCATAACCACCGGGCTGTCAGTGGCGTTACTGTAATTATTCCCGGCAATCGAGGATTGGGGAGCAACTGGGGACAAGCAGAACCAACGAACAGTTCCTCCTCGCAGGCCTGGGGCATTTTGGGGGTTCATACCAGCCAAAGGCGGGTTTTCAGTCAAGATGACGTTTATTTTGTAGAAGCGATCGCCAACGTGTTAGCTGCGGCGATCGATCGCATTCGATCGCAAGAGCGCTTGCAAATGATGGAACGGGCGATCGAAAGTTGCAGCAACGGCATTGCCATCACCGACGCGACGGTTGCAGATAATCCGATTATTTATGTCAATCCCAGTTTTGAGCGGATCACGGGTTATTCCAGAGACGAATTAATTGGGAAAAATGGCCGATTTTTGCAGGGCACCGACAGGGACACCGCCGCTGCTAAACAATTGCGAACGGCAATTGAAGAAGGCAGAGAATCCCAAGCTATCCTGCGTAACTTTCGGAAAGACGGCACGCCTTTTTGGCACGAACTGTCGATCGCTCCGGTGTACAACTCGCGGCGACACTTAACCCACTTTATTGGAGTGCAAACAGACATTACCGACCGCCAGCGCTCGGAAGAAGAATTATTTTTAAATTCTCAAGCTTTAGCAGCTTTTAGTGCTAATCTCAAACATTTGCACCGGATTACAACTTATCATTATCAAAATTTTGAAGAACTGGTTGATAATTATCTAACAGCAGGCTGTTTGATGTTTGGACTTTCTATTGGCATCATGGCTGAAGTTGAGAATGAAACTTTTATTGTGCGGGCAGTAAAAACAGATTTAGGATACTTCGTGCGCGGCTTAGAATTGAACCTCAGCGATACTTACGGCGCTCAGGTGATCAAACTTCAGAAAACAGTTGCGTGTTCTCATATGGGAGCAGAAATTGAGATGCGCGAACATCCAGCTTATCTAAAATGCCAGTCGGAATCTTACATCGGAACGCCGATATTTGTTAACAATAAAACTTACGGCACGTTGAGTTTTAGTTCGCGAGAAATCAAGAAAAAAGATTTTGAGTACCAGGAAATAGAAATCATAGAATTGATGGCTCAAAGCATCGGTAAATTTCTGGCGGTTCACCAAATGGAAGTCGAACGCCAGCAAGCCGAAAAAGAGCGCTGCGAGTTGATAGTATCTCTCCAAGAAAGTGAAGAACGCTATCGCCGTTTAGTAGAACTATCTCCCGAAGCGATCGC
>JBBSNU010000194.1:0-8301 GCA_038260455.1 Chroococcales cyanobacterium
TCAAGTCAAGTCCAAGGGCGGCAAACCCCGCAACTGACGCAACGAATTAATACACAACTGACAGTCGCAGCCAAACAGCGCAGCCGCTGCATCGCTTTCTTCTTCCGTAAAATCCAGCATCGCCACCTGTTCGTCACCGGGCCGCTGCCAACCAATTCTCGGCTTAGAATTAGCAGCAGCTTTGCCCGGAAGGCGCGCGCAAGTCAGACGCTGAGTGTGGGGCGATCGCACGCAACGAGGCGAATCAGCCGATTGGCCCGGTGTTTCGTTAATTTGAGCGGGATTGGCGATCGCGCCCAAAGACATCAGAGATCCAAGCAGCGTCGGACTTACAAGTAAAGTGAGGAGCAATCGATTCATTTGTCGTCAGGAGAGAACTTCAACGTACACAGTAGCCGGTTATCTGTTGCAATTCAACAAGGTTTTCGTCCGACATCAGTACGATTTGCCGTTATTAAGGCTTAAAAGCCGAATATTTGCCACCCAAACCTTCAACAATTGTCCGCGTATTGGCAACCATCATTTTTTGATAAGTATCGCCTTCGCTTCCCGGTTCTCCCAAACCGTCGGCAAACAATTCTCGCGGTGAAACTTTCACTCTTGCTTCCTTAGCAACAGCTTCAATTAGTTTCGGATTAATCGTAGTTTCTGCAAAAAGTGTCGGCACGCCCGAAGCTCTGATCTCTTTTACTAACACTGCCACTCTTGCAGGTGTCGGCGCTTCTTCGGTACTAATTCCTCCTAGTGCGCCTACTACAGGAATTCCGTAGGCATTGGAATAGTAACCGAAAGCATCGTGAGTGGTTACAAGTTTGCGCTGACCCACCGGAATTGTGGCAATTTGCGATTTAATCCAGGTATCAATTCTTGCTACTTCACCAGTAAGCTTTTGGGTATTTGCATTGTACGCTGCTGCTTGGCTGGGTACTACTTTGCCGAGTTGAGCGCCAATTACTTTTGCCATTGCCATACCGTTTTTAGCATTGTGCCAAACGTGCGGATCAGCCTCTTTTTTGCCGTCTTCTTCAAACATTTCAGGTTGGGGAACTGCGAGTTCGGCTACAGCAATTTTCGGTGCTTTGTTGGAAGTCGCTTTGATTAATCGAATCAAACTGGGTTCAAAATTGTGACCGCTGTAAAGAATTAATTTTGCTTGGTCGATGGCTTTGCGATCGTCCGGTTTCGGCTGGTAAACGTGGGGGTCTGAACCCGCATCGACGATACATTTGAGGTCAACGGTATTGCCAGCTATTTCTTTGGTTAAACCGCATACTACAGTGGAAGTTGCTACTACTTGCGGGCGACTTTGGGCAATATTTGCAGGTGTTTCAACCGCCGGATTTTTGCTAGTCTGCGAAGCCGTTGGCAATATGTTGCTCGATACAGCCGTCACTACTGTCATGCTAAATATGGCAACGGTTTTGAAGTTGATTTTTCTTAACATTGTTAGAATTCTCCGAGTTTGTGTATAATGATAATCGTTCTCACCAACGGCTTTATATGTTAGAGGTTTTAAATCTATCTGTCAACTACCGAGGAGTTTCTGCGGTTGAGGATGTCAGTTTTCGCTTGGAAGAGGGGCAAATTGTGGGGCTGATCGGCCCTAACGGCGCGGGGAAAAGCACGATGGTTAAGGCGATTCTGGGCTTAATCCCGGATGAAACGGGAGTGGTGAAATACCGGGGGCGATCGCTCAAACAGCAGTTAGGACAAGTAGCTTACGTACCGCAACGATCGCAAATTGACTGGGACTATCCAATCACAGTTAAAAATGTAGTCAAGATGGCTAGAACCCGCCATACAGGCTTGTTCCGCTTTCCTTCCCGCCAATCGAAAGAAATAGTTAAATTTTCCCTAGAAAGAGTCGGAATATGGGACTTGAGAAACCGTCAAATTGGCGAATTGTCGGGAGGACAGCAACAGCGAGTATTTTTGGCCCAAGCTTTAGCCCAAGAAGCGGAATTATTTTTCTTTGACGAACCTTTTGCTGGAGTTGACAAAAAAACAGAAGCCGTAATTTTTGAAGTATTTGACGAACTGAAATCGGCAGGAAAAATATTGCTAGTTATCGGGCACGAATTGGGAGAAGCTTCGCGAAAATATGACAGATTTTTATTAATCAACAAACAGATTATTGCCGACGGTTCGAGGGCGGAAGTAATCACCGCTGACAACATTCAGCGCGCTTACGGCGACAATGTTATTTTAATGCAGCGCGAGGCAAATTAATGTTAAATTTTATCCTCGAACCATTGTCTTTTGAGTTTATGCGAAACGCTGTAATTATAGCTGTTTTGCTGGGCATTCTTTGCGCTGTTGCTGGCAGTTACTTGATTGTACAGCGGATGGCTTTGTTGGGAGATGTGATTGCTCACGCAGTTTTGCCCGGATTGGCGATCGCCTTTTATTTGGGCATCGATATTTTCGTCGGCGCGTTTATTTCCGGCACATTTAGCACTCTGATAATTGCCTGGATTCAATCTCAGTCTCGCGTCAAAGTAGATGCAGCAATGGCGTTAGTTTTTTCCGGCTTTTTAGCCTTGGGAATTATGCTGATTACTTTGTTAAAAAGCAAACTAGATTTGCACAGTTTTCTGTTTGGAGATATCTTAGGGGTGACAGGCGACGATGTAATTAGAACTTTGGAAATTACTATTTTTGTTTTAGTAATGGTTGCCATTTTTTACAAAGAGTTGCTGTTTTATACTTTTAATCCATTGGGCGCGCAGGCGATCGGATTGCCAGTTAATTTAATTCATTTCGGGTTAATCTCGGCGATTACTCTGACGATTATTGCCAGTATGCAAGCCGTGGGCGTTGTGTTGGTAGTTTCGCTGCTAATCGGGCCTGCTATTACAGCGTATTTGCTAGTGAAAGAACTGCATCAAATGATGGGAATTGGGGCAGTTATTTGCGCGATTAGCAGCGTGACTGGAATGTATATCAGCTATTACTTGAACGTGCCGTCCGGTGCTGCTATTGTGTTAGTAGTTACTGGGTTATTTTTAGTTGTGCTGCTGTTTAGTCCGTCTCAGGGAATTTTGACGCGGCCGGAGATGGCGAGCCGCCGGAGTAAAGTTTTGCAGCAGTTGAAACAGTTTAAAAAGTGAGATAATAATCAACATTTGTTTCAACCTGTCGGACGGAAAGTTTAAGATTTGTTGCAATTTTAGTAAATCTCCCTCGCCAGTGATAGCAAATTTATCCAATGTGGGTAAAATAATTTCAGTAAGGGCAACTCGAAGCAGCGAACAAATTTACCTCAGAAACCAGGTGGGGAGTGATGAGTACAGTTTTAGTGGTGGAAGATTCCTGCAGCCAGCGGGAGTGCATTTCACATCAGTTGAGATGCAGCGGATTGAATGTAATTCAAGCATCTGACGGTGTGGAAGCGCTGGATAAAGTTGAGAAAAATTACCCGGATTTAGTATTATTAGATATTGTAATGCCTCGCCTGGACGGCTGGGGTGTTTGCCGTTTAATTAAAGCTAATCCCGAAACTCGGAATATACCGATCGTACTTTTAACCGGTAAGGGACAGCAGTTAGCTTTGTTTTCCAGGGCGATCGATCGCGCCGAAGCCTATGTTAGCAAACCTTGGCAGCCGAGAGAACTTTTGGAGACTATCAAAAAAGTCTTGCTGAATGCCGATATCAAGTTCGATCGCGCTTCGGCTGACGCTTGGACGGAATACGGAATTTTAAACTTAAGTACGATCGAACTGTATCAAAGTAGCGCCGATGCTTGGACAAAATACAGCGCCCAAATTATTAAATTGTACGATGCCAGCTTAGCAGCTTTCCAGCAAGCTTTGGCAATAGAACCGAGTCACTCGAATGCCAACAAGTATCGAAACAGAGTCCAGACAATCCGGGCAATTTTGATGAAAAAATTAGAGCAAACTCAACCTTGCAAAATCTGCGATTATTATTACGGCAAGGAGGGCATCAATTGTGCAGTGCATCCTGCAGGCCGCCCTCAAGAAGTGTGTCGCGATTGGAAATTTAATTAAAATCCCATGAAAACAAATAACCGCACTTCTTTGGAAAAATTGCTGCAAGAAAGAAACGAACATCCCGAAAGAATGGTAGAAATTGATGATAAAATTAATGCCACTTTTCGCCAAACCCATGCAATTTTAGTAATGGATATGTCAGGATTTTCGCGGACGACTGTCCGCTACGGAATCATCCATTTTCTGGCAATGATTCACCGGATGCACGCAATTGTCAAACCGATAATTGCCGAATGCGGAGGCACTGTCGTTAAGGAAGAAGCAGACAATATTTTTGCAGTGTTTCCCGATGTCCAATCTGCCGTAAATTCTGCACTCGACTCCCTGAAACAAACGGGGGCTGTCAACACAACTCTGCCGCCAGAAATGGATATTTACCTCTGCATTGGGATTGGCTACGGTGATGTTTTGATGCTAGAAGGAGAAGATATGTACGGATCTGAATTCAACCTAGCATCAAAGCTGGGAGAGGATTTGGCGGAACGGGGAGAGATTTTGCTCACCTTTGCAGCGTTTGAAAATTTGGAAAGTGACAAGCAAGATTGGGAAAGAGTTGATTTTTCGATTTCTGGTTTGGAGTTAGTGACTTACAAGCGCGTACAGCCTGATTAAATTATCTCAGGTTTTTTTCACAATCCTAGAAAATATTATGTAATACCATTTTCCCTCTCATCATGCAACAGTAGTCGTAGGGTGCGTCGCTTGCTAACAATCCCTAAATTTCACGCCAAATTTCATAGCGACGCACCTTACACATTGGGTGGACGAAACAACCCTCCGTTTCACTCCACCCAAAAATTTTAGTGTATCCAGCTTTTTTCTAAATGGTATAAGGTGCGTCGCTATCAGGTTATTGATCTAATTTAGGGATTGTTTATGGCGACACACCCTACAAAACTTATTCTTGATTTCTTCCTTCTTCCTTCCTTCCTTCCTTCCTTCCTTCCTTCCTTCTTCCTTCTTCCTTCTTCCTTCTTCTTTCTTATAAATGATTGACCAACAAAAAAACTGGCAAACTCTCAATTTAGCGAATATTCAACAGCGGCTGGCTTGGGTGCAACAACAGCCGGATGGAGTAGTTTTTTGTCAAGAGTCGGGAGTTCACTATGTTGCAGTTAGAAAAGACCAAAATAAAATTAAATTCTCTTTGGTAGAAAAAGTTAATTTGCATACAGATTTATTGCAATCTGTGATCGACCTCAACAATCCCCTGCATTTAGTTTCTGAATATACCCAAGCGATGATGTTGGGTTTAGTTTGGCAAAATCAACCCAAGAAAGTCTATATAGCTGGGTTTGGCGGCGGCATAATTCCGTTAGTTCTGCACCATTATTTGCCCGAAACTGTTATAGAATGTGCTGATGTAGACCCGATCGCGATTTCAGCAGCTACACAGTGTTTTGGAGTGCAGTTTGACAGCAGACTCAGCGTCACAATCCAAGATGGGAGAGAATATCTAGAACAGCAAAATCCAGATATTAAGTACGATATAATTATGACCGACGTGTTTTTTGGCAACGGCTACTCTTCGCACCTGCTGGCTACCAAAGAATTTTATGAACTTTGCCAAAAACACTTGTCAAGCGCCGGAGTTGTGCTAGTAAATCTGCTACAAAGAGATGAGTTTTATGCCGAAAAGGTGAAGACTTTTCAAAGCGTGTTTTCCCAGGTATATGTCTGCCCTTGGAAGGATATTAATAGTGTTTTAATTGGGACTAACGGCCCTATTTTAGAGAAAGATGAGATTGTTTCCAGAGCAAAATATTTGCAAGATGGGCATGAATTTTCGTTTTCCTTAACAGACAGAGCACTTGAGGTCAAAGTAGGTTCAGAATGGGCGGAAATTATACCTAATTTAGATAAAGCTGAAATTTTGACCGACGATTTGCCGCCCGCTGGTTATTTTGATTGCTGGTTATTTTGATAAGTAAGTGGTTACAAATAAACATGAGATGCGTTGGGCGGGTTTTGCACTTTTTTAGTCGCTTGTATCAGAGATTTTTAGCTACACCCGCCCCTACAAGATACTATGTTTTTTGGCCATTACTTACTTATAATCTATCCTTTGATATATTCAGCCATTTGCTTTTCTAGGCGATCGATCAATGTATCGACATCCGCTGCTGCAATTTCAAAACAATCAGGAGGTGCGGGGTCAATTTCAAACAAAATTAGCTTGATTTCACCTTCGCCGATCGCCAAAATCGCCACCTCTTTCTCGGGTTTGTGAGCGTTCAGCACTCCTAAAATTTCCTGAATATGACTTTTAACTTTACGGTTTAACTCTTCTACTGCTTCTTTCTTACAGTACACGAAGCGTGGCGTTCCTGCAATGTCAATGCCCAAAATATCGTCGCTTTCCTCTCCTCTTTCCTGAAAGAGTCCCCAAGCTAAAGCCGCCAATTCTTGTTTATTTGCTGCCACAAATTTATCCAACTTGCGGCGCCAGTTATTTTGATTTTTTTGTTCTGAATCAGGGCCACCAAATAAAAACATTTTCTCTCTTTGCTTGTAGAAACTAATATTTTGGAGTTCGTAGTGAGGACTTTAGTCCTCTCCTGCGGGATTTAAGGACTAAAGTCCTAACCATCAAACCATACTTATTTTATACCAGATTGCACGCGCCAGAGCGACGCATAAACTCCGTCATGTTCGATAAGTTGTTCGTGCTGCCCCGATTCTACCACTTGCCCCTGTTCCATGACAAAAATGCAATCGGCATTGCGGACAGTAGAAAGACGGTGGGCGATCGCAATTGTAGTGCGATTTTTAGTAATTCGTTCGAGCGATCGCTGAATTGCAGCCTCCGTCTCGTTATCCACCGCTGAAGTAGCTTCATCAAGAATCAAAATCGGCGGATTCTTCAAAACAGCCCTGGCAATAGCAATGCGCTGTCGCTGTCCCCCCGACAATTTTTGACCGCGTTCCCCTACAATAGTCTCGTAACCCTCCGGCAATTGCGCGATAAACTCGTCAGCCTCCGCAATTTTAGCAGCATTTACGATCTCTCGATTGCTTGCCTCAAAACTGCCGTAAGCAATATTTTCAGCCACCGTACCGTGAAACAAAAACACATCTTGACTAACCAATCCGATCGCTCTCCGCAAATCTTTTAAATTCAGATTAGTTAATTCTATCCCATCTAGATAAATCTGGCCGTACTGTACTTCGTACAGCCTCAAAATTAATTTCACCAGCGTACTTTTTCCCGAACCAGTCGCCCCCACAATCGCAGTAGTTTTCCCCGCCTGCAGAGTCAGAGAAAAATACTGCAAAATAGGTTTTCTTTGATTGTAAGAAAAAGTAACATTTTTAAATTCTAGCTCACCCTTAATCGAGCTAACCGGCAGCCGAATATCGCCCGTGCGAATTGCGATCGGCGTATCCAACAAATTCATCACCCGGTTAGTAGAAGCCATTGCCCGCTGGTAGCTATCCATAGTATCACCCAAGCGAGTCAGCGGCCACAGCAAGCGCTGAGTCAAAAACACCAAAACGCTGTAAGTCCCCACCGACAACTGGCCCCCTACCACCTGCAAGCCGCCCAGAAATAGCGTTGCAATAAACCCCAAAAAAATCACCACCCGAATCAGCGGAATAAAAGCAGCCGAAAGTGCGATCGCCCGCCGGTTGCTTTCGCGGTAAGCTTGGCTTTGTCTTTCTATACGCTGAGTTTCATAATTTTCTGAAGTAAAACTTTTAATAGTAGTAATTCCGGTCAAATTATTCGACAGTTGCCCGTTCAGAAAACTCACCTTTTCCCGCACGTCAGCATAGAGAGGAGCGAGGCGATTTTGAAAAGCGAGCGAGCCCCAAATAATAAAAGGTATCGGCAGCATTGACAGCCCAGCAACACCAGGAGAGGCAGCAACAAAAGCCGCCCCAATCACAACAACAGTGGTAATTACCTGAATCACCTCATTAGCACCGTCGTCCAAAAAACGTTCGAGTTGATTAATATCATCATTGAGAATAGAAATCAAACCACCAGTGCTGCGCTCTTCAAAATAAGCTAATTCTAATTCCTGCAAATGGCTGTAAGCTTCCAGACGCAAATCGTGTTCAATATCCTGAGCCAAATTGCGCCACAAATAATCATAGGCATATTCAAAAACAGATTCCAACGTCCAAACAATCGCGCTCACAAGAGTGATAATTGCCAGTTGCCAAAAGACATCTTTTATGCCCCACTGAGCGAGGATAGAATCTTGCTGTTTCACCACCACATCAACGGCAATACCGATTAATGCTGGCGGCGCTAAATCAAAGAATTTATTCAGCAGCGA
>JBBSNU010000195.1:0-8294 GCA_038260455.1 Chroococcales cyanobacterium
CGTCGGGGATATGTGGGTAACTACATATCCAGATAGTGGGTGAAAAACCGCAAGGAAACAACCAGAAAATCTAAATCGTGAGGTTTAGAAGCTTTGCCCTTTTAGGGCGGAGTAATGTCACAGTTGAGAATCGATCGTCCAAATTTTCGCACTTAACAGGCAACTTTTCAAAGTTAACCTGAATTTTTTGGGTGCGGGCAGTTGTTGGCTGGCTCATCTTTAGAAACTTGGTTGCTTGCTAGATGTTTCGCGACAATCAGCGAATATTTCCTAGCAAACGGCTTTGTTTTGCCACAACATAACCTCGCTGGTGGTGCGAGGTCAAGTTTTGATTGAGTCATTTTTGTGGCTTCGCGCCCTGGTTCGGGGGCTGCGGTGTCGGGCCCCCGAACTAGCGGCCCAGATAACTGGCTTATTCCATGTCTCTGCGGTTGGGGTTCCGGGCTGGGTCATTGGACAAAAATCCAAATATGAACAGGGAAACAAAAAATAGGACAACTACATTAACTACGATTTTGAGGGTTAGCACTATGGGAGCCTCCAAAGATGGTTTAATACTGAGCTGATTGCTGCGAGTGCAACTTTTTTTATCATAGGCTAAAGATTACTCAATTTTATCTTTGGTTTTGAGGATTGTTGGCCAATTGGTTTTTGCCCAGTTCCAAAGTTGCTCTAAAATATTTTCTAGTCGCACCATGAGTAGGTCGAGCCATTCGAGCACTTGTTCTAGCGGGTGTTTAATGTAACCCATTGATTCGGATTTTGTTTCTAAGTATTCGTCTGCAGGCGGGACGGTGGCGCTGTGATTTGTTGGTTGGGCGGCTGTCGCTGTTGGGGTATATTTGCTGGTTTGCTGGGTGATTGCTGCTGGGGATTGGCTGTTTTGTGCGGTGTTGGGGTTTGTATATTTTGGCACTTGGGTTTCCTTTGTCCCCCCTGGGGTTGATGCTGTTGCGGGTGCAGGGCTATTTTTTTGAGTTACTGCTAAATTTGAGGCTTTTGGGGGTTGACTTTTTGACTCTGGTGCGAGCAAGCTCTGCTTGAGTCCGGCGAGCAGGCGGTGAATTGATTTGGGGTAGGGCGATATTGAGACGGCGGTCGATCGACCTTCTGCCACTCCTGCAATTTCCTGCTTGACTTTTGAGCTGTTTTGTGATAATGAGCTTTCATCTGTTGCGCCGTCGGGTTCGGAACTTCCCTCGATCGAGTGCTGCGGCACTGGTTCCCCGAATAAGTCTTGCCAATTCAACCAAGGTCGATCGACCTCCTGGCTGTTTTCCGTTTTTTCTAACTGTCCTTGCTGTTGCAAATAATACCGAATTGCTACGGACTTTTCCGTGCTATCGCTGGCTGCTGTTTCTTTTCCCAGCAGGTGGTCTACGGACGACCAAATCATTTTTTCGATGTTTTGAGCGTATTTTTCCAGTATTTCGCGGCCGGTAAGACCTAAATTAGTTTGCGCGGCTAATGTATCAAATTTTACCTCTGGATTGGCTGCGGTGGTTTTGGCGGCTGGGGGGACGGTAAATTCTTCGAGGTTGACGGCGGCGCGATCGAGTAAGGTAACAAAGGAGAGAGGATTGGGTGCTCGATCGAGCTTGTTGTTAAAATTAGTTTCTAATTTTGGGATATTGCCGTCAGTGGAATTTGATTGAGCAATCGACTGCGGTGCGGTTGTCGCAGCAGCCATCTGCGCTGCGGCTTTTTGGAGTAAGATAGCGTTGCGGTCGATCGATTTTTTGACTGCAAAAATTGATTCTCCAAACTGATTTCTTTTCACAGCAACCGGACTTGTCTGAAGCCAGGCCATCAATTCCCAAAAACGACGCACCGGCGCTAACTGAGATTTTTTAGCAGCCGACTCCAAACCGAGATTAAATTTTAATTCTTTTTGGGCAACTTCCCGCCGTTCCGGCCCGTTGTTGGCGACTTCCCAAGTTATCTGATTTTCCAGCAGTTCCTGCTGTTGGGGTGTCAAAATATCTAACACCTGATTTTCTCTTCCCACCAAAACTAAAGTGCGCGCCGGAATGAAAGTCGCGATTGCGCTAACTTTTGGTTTGCTGTCTAATTGAGTTTTGGTTAGCGGATGTTTTAATGCGGAAGTTGTTTGATGCTTTGCGGTTTGTCCGTTTGAGTTGATT
Source organism: Chroococcales cyanobacterium (assembly GCA_038260455.1). Taxonomy (GTDB): domain Bacteria; phylum Cyanobacteriota; class Cyanobacteriia; order Cyanobacteriales; family Microcoleaceae; genus Microcoleus. Next base: position 2,145 of record JBBSNU010000195.1, read on the forward strand.
GGATGCAAACCGCTAGCGGGTTTCTGCGTTGCTGGATTTGTCTGATTTATTAACAGCGGGAAGCTAGCTAAAGTTTTGGCAGTTTGCGACGAGTTTAGCAGATTTTCGGCTAATTGCAGGATTTTGCCGATCGAACTTTCCGACATTTCCCCCTCATCCCAATTTTTTAGCAAATCGGGATTTTCGTCCCCGACATCTTTTTGCAATTCGGGTAAATCTACTTTGGGACTTGATTCCCGCAACTGTCTGGTCAACATTCGGGAACTTTGCACCAGCAAGTAAGCTGGATAAAGTAGAATTTGGGTGGTGCTGAGGGTTGTGTGTTTAATTTGTCGCCAAGTGCGATCGCAATTATCTGCGACTTGGCGGGACTGTTTGGATATAAAATTTAATATTCGGCTTTGGTATGGGCCGTAGTAACCGTTAGACATAAGTTTAATTATTGAATTCAGGTTTTAGATTCGCGCCGGAATTAGTTAATTTTGCTGTAAAATCAAACCGAGATATTAATCGCAGTTTCAAAACCTCTGAAACCCTTATTTCTTCGCGTCCTTTGCGCCTTCGCGGTTCGATTCCGATCCTGATTCCTACGCAATTCCTATTTTAGCTAAAAATGAACGCTTCTGTGACACCCGCTAGCAATAATATTTCTGAAGTTGTAGAGAAGCTGCGCCGCCTCAGCCAAGTGGAGGTTCAGTCTGGTTGGAGGTACTGCGATGCTGACTCTGCTGTTATCGGTTCGGTAGGTATTTCTAACAAGCAGGTTGCGGAACTTAACGAAAAAGGACATATTGCTTGGTTGTCTGGGAAGCAAGTTGTTTATTTAGGGCAGAAATTTGTCATTCCTGACAATTTGCACGGGTATCCTGTGGCTGGTTTGCGATTGCTGCTGGGCTTGACTTGGTGGGCCGAAGATGCTCAAATTTTTGTGGGCGGTGAGTTGGTCGGACAAGGTGATTTATTCGATTGTGCCGATCGAGTTTTGTTGAGTGCGTCGGTCAATCCGGGTGATGAATTTTTTGTGATGTTGCGCTTGGTAAGTCCGGGGCACGATAATGGTGCTTTAGTGCGATCGATTTGCTTGTACGAAGCTGCAGATTCTGCTTGTTTCGATCCGGGTTTTGTGGCGGACGAATTAGAGATTTTGCAAAATTCGCTAATTCGAAACTTAGAAAATAAAAATTCCCAATACCTCCCCACCGAAACTATAGCAAATCACCCCAGGTTTGTCAAGGGGGAAACGCTGAAATCTGAGATTGATTTGGCGGTTAATTTGATTGATTGGTCTGCTTTGCCGAATCGCGCTAAGTTCGATCGCTCGCTCTCTGTTTTGCGGCACAATTTACTGGGATATCTCCGAGCTTTTTCTGGGGAGTTAGATGATTTAACCGCAGAGGCCACAGAGAACACAGAGGGAAGAATAGATCGAGTTTTTGAGGTGGGAGAAAATCGTAATGCTACATCTATATATATAGGAGAAAATGGCAGCGCGAAATCTATATATACAAGTAAAATCTATTTGGTCGGTCACGCTCATTTAGACTTAGCTTGGTTGTGGCCTGTCCCGGAAACTTGGGAAGCCGCAGAACGAACTTTTGAGTCGGTATTGAAATTACAATCGGAGTTTCCAGATTTGATTTTCTGCCATTCAACTCCGGCGCTTTATGCTTGGATGGAAGAGCACCGCCCGGACTTATTTGCTGCGATTAAAAAACAGGTGGCCGCGGGTTGTTGGGAAGTTGTTGGCGGGATGTGGGTTGAACCGGATTTAAACTTGATTTCGGCTGAATCAATGGTGCGACAAGTTGTTTACGGACAGCGTTATGCAAGGGAAATGTTTGGGGAATTGATGCGGGTGGCTTGGCTACCGGATACTTTTGGTTTTGGGTGGCAATTACCTCAGATTTTGCGCGACGGTGGAGTTGATTATTTTGTGACTCAGAAGTTGCGCTGGAATGATTCGACGGAATTTCCCTATGGTGCGTTTTGGTGGGAAGGGTTGGATGGTACTAAAATATTTAGCATGATGTCTGGGGCGATCGGCGAAAGTATACAATCTGTCAAAATGGCAAGTCATGCTTTTGACTGGCAAGTTAAGACTAATTTGCCAGATGCTCTTTGGTTGCCGGGAGTTGGCGACCACGGTGGCGGCCCGACTCGCGATATGCTAGAGGTGGCGAAACGCTGGAAATTGTCGCCTTTTTTCCCCAGGTTGGAGTTTGCCAAAGCGGTTGATTATTTGGCTTTGATTGAGAGTCAGTTTTTGCCGGAAGTTGCGGCAACTTTGCCCGAAAATGATGTTCCAGAATCGGATAATCAGGAGAATTTGCAAGTTGGCGAAACTGTCGGGAATTTGCGGGCGCTAGAATTTTCCAATTTGTCGAGAATTTCGGATGCAAATCCTTCTATCTCACAACTCAAAAATCTCCGCACTCTCCCGATTTGGAAGGACGAACTTTATTTAGAATTTCACCGGGGCTGCTACACGACTCGCGCTGACCAAAAACGCCAAAACCGCCGCTGTGAAGATTTGCTCTATCAAGCGGAGTTGTTGTCTTCGATCGCAACAATCTGCACTGGTGCGGTTTATCCGAAATCTGAGTTAGAATCAGCTTGGAAACAAGTGTTGTTTAACCAGTTTCACGATATTTTGCCCGGTTCTGCGATCGCCCAAGTCTACGCGGATGCTAATCTAGCCTTTGCCGAGGCCGATCGCGCGTCGCGCCAAATCCTGCTACAATCTTTAGATGCGATCGCTGCTCAAATTTCCCTGCCTTCTCCCCCGCAGCCGGACGCTCAACCGATTCTGATTTTTAATACTCTCAATTGGTCGCGCTCTGAGGTTGTCGCCGTAACTCTTCCAGATTCCGATGATTCGGCTTGGCAAATTTACGATTTGTCGGGACAGCGGCTGATGAAGCAGATTGTTAAGGGCGATCGACCGCCATCGCAATTTACCATGTTATTTTGTGCAGAGGATGTTCCGGCGATCGGCTACCGCGTGTTTTGGCTCTGTCGTCAAGACTCTCAAACCCTAAATGATCCGTCCGCGAGTCCAGCCACCGAAAAAAAGACAGATTTACCGAAACTTACATACGGTATAGCACAAAAAAACGCACTTTGTCAAGAAACGCATTTTCCCGCCCCACAAATCCTCTTAGAAAATGAACTTATTCTGGCAATAATAGACCAAGAAACTGGTAATTTATCCAGCATTTGGGATAAAGTCAATCATAGAGAAGTGTTGAATGCAGCCGGAGGCAATCAACTGCAAGCCTTTCAAGATAGCGGTCAATATTGGGATGCTTGGAACATCGATCCGAATTATCAAAAACATCCTTTACCCGCGCCGACACTCAAAGAAATTTCTTGGATTGAGCGGGGAGAATTGCGGCAGAGTTTGCGTGTAGTTCTGCAAATTGGAAAATCCGAGTTTCGCCAAGATTATATACTAGAAAAAGGTTCACCGCTGCTGAAAATAAAGACCGTTGCAGATTGGCAAGAAACTCACGTTTTAGTCAAAGCAGCCTTCGGGTTAAATGTCGAAGCAGATTTTGCAACTTGCGAAATTCCCGGCGGGGCGATCGCGCGCACAACCAAACCGCAAACAGCCGCCGAAAAAGCCAAATGGGAAGTACCGATTTTGCGCTGGACAGATATCAGCAATAACGGTTTTGGAGTGAGTTTGCTCAACGATTGTAAATACGGTTGCGACATTCAACCAAATCAAATTCGGCTGACTTTACTCCGGGGTTCGACTTGGCCAGATGAACAAGCAGATAAAGGAGTTTCGGAATTTACTTGTGCAGTCTATCCCCACGCTGGAAATTGGCAAGATGCCGGCACAGTTCGACAGGGCTACGAGTTAAATTTGCCGCTGTTAGTAAAGGTACTCCCGCAGTTAGGGGAAAACCGAAATAAGAGTTTACCCGCAGTGGGGAAATTCTTGGATTTGTCTGCAAAAAATTTAGTGTTGATGGCGTTTAAACAGTCGGAAGATGATGCTAATGTCTGGATTTTGCGGTGTTATGAATCCGAGGGCAAGCAGGCCGTGTTAGAATTGGAGAGCGATTTGGAATTGGAGATTTTAGAGTCAGTCGATTTGTTAGAAAGACCTGCCAATTTGTCGGAAAAGTTGTCTCAAGGGAGAGGTTTTAAGATAGAGTCTTGGAAAATAGCTAGTTTTGCTGTTTTAATGAACCGCGAAGGCGCTAAGGACGCGAAGGAAGAGGGGGAAGGGAAGAAAAGTTAATCTTGAAATCTCAGGTAATGGCAGTCGCCTTTTAGTACAGCCAAAAATAGGCAATTCCCAAAGTAACGAAAGTCAGCGGCAGCCCGAACTGCAAATGTTGCTTAAATGTCAAGTTATAGCCTGATTTTGCGGCAACTTCCGCGACAATCAAATTAGCTACAGAACCCAACAAAGTTAAATTTCCCGCCAGAGTGGAACCGGCTGCTAACAACAGCCAAGCTTGGGTATCTGTTTTGACAATCACTGATTGCAGAACTAACACTGCCGGTACGTTAGAAATTAAGTTAGACAGAATTACTGCTACTGCTAACAAATTTAATGGTGTACCTGTAAAATTCGTTAGATTGTCTAATAAACCCAGTTGTTGAGTTGCTTTGGTAATTATAAATAATCCCGCAAACATTACTAGCAAATTCCAGTCAACTCCTTGCAAAATGCGATCGGACTTGACGCGCCTAGTAATTAACAATATACTGGCAGCTATCCAGGCAGATTCTGCTAAAGGTGCTCCGATTAAAAAAGCTACTAAAAGTCCTGCTGTCACCAACAAACTTTTGGTTAGTAATGGTTTGAACAATCGATACCGGACTTGGGGAACCGCCGGCAAAGATTTGCAAGAACGCACTTCGGGATAAAGCCACCACAACCAAGCTACTTGTACGAGCAAACAAATTAAGGCTATGGGTGCTAGAGAACGGGCAAATTCTAAATAACTAATTCCTGAAAAAGTACCGACGAGAATATTTTGCGGGTTGCCGCTTACAGTTGCTACCGAGCCTAAATTAGTACCTCCCGCTAAAGCTAAAAGATAAGGGATGGGATTGAGAGATAAGGAGCGAGCTAAACTCAGGATTAAAGGGGCTAGCAATATAGCGGTAGTGTCGTTGAGAAAAAATGCCGACAGAATGCCGCTGCCAAAAGTAACGGCGATTAAAATGCCACAAGGAGAACGGGTGAAGCGAGTTAAAAACTCTAAAGCGAGTTGAAAAAAACCCGATGCTCCCAAGGCTGAATTAATCACCATCATTCCGAGCAAAAAAACGATCGTACTGGGGTCGAGCGCCAGCCAAGCAGTTTTGAGGTCGAGTATGTCCAAAGCTACGGCACTCATCTGACCCGACAATTGCGATCGCCGCCCGGTTCATCCGCAGCCCCGGCAAATATCCCAAACCGAAACCCAAGTAAGTCAGCCCCAAGATTAGATAGTTGAGTGTTATCATAGATACTTAAAATCCTTGAGTGCCAGTTTTCTCCATTGTCGGGGATGCTACAAGTACAGACGCGGTAATTGCAACTCAACCTGCTAGCACCGCAACTAGCGGGAAATATCGCCGACAGACAATCTGCCAACTACAAACAAACAGAGGAGTTGCGTCGGGAAGCGAAAACCAGCGCGCTGGGCAAGTTATAATTTTGTTATAAGTTGTAACTTTTTTCAAATAACAGGTTTAATTTAGTTTCACAAGAAAACGAGAGGGAAGCCCCTGGCTTTAGACATGGGGAGGAACTCGGTAGCGGTTTCAAACGCCTTCAATATTTTTTTTGTATTGGTTGTTTTGTAGGCATACTTTACCCTTGAATTGCGAATACTATGCTAATATAAACCAAGGAGAAAAACAGAATGTATGGATGCCAGCAAAATCTAATCAGTCCAGCCAAAGATTTGAAAGCAGTCTTAGAATTCCTGTGTAGTGAAGCCTCTAAATTAATCAATTGTGGAGTTTACTATTCCCGACAACTCTTCTTTAAGACAGGTAAAGTTCCAAATAGAGCTAAGCTACACAAGGTATTGGGAACAGAAAATCATAACGTCCACTACAAAGCTTTTTATTCAGATACCGCACAACAGATATTAACTAGCGTTGCTGAGTCTTTCAAGTCCTATTTGGGCTTACTGA
>JBBSNU010000196.1:0-8292 GCA_038260455.1 Chroococcales cyanobacterium
AACTCCTTAATTACATGGCTTACACAGAAGACTCTAGAAAACTGGTTTTTTACCGAAATTAAGATTGTTTTGGCTAGTGTTTTGGTAAAAAAACCAGGTTTCGGGGTACTATAGCAATCAGTTTATCTAAGTCGGCTCTTCCTCGGGATATGCGTTACTTTCGCAAAGTCGGGTAACGAGCAATCCCACAAATTCTGCAAGGATTGCTGTAGATAAGTCATAAATTACCAATTAGGAAAAATCCCATCGCACCTCAGTTTTCGCTCGCAAGGCTATATTAGGAACGCAAATTTAATAACTCAAACATCTGCTACACTTTTTTCTCTCCAGAAGTGGCGAGGTAAAAAGAGGCAGAGTCTCCGGCCCTGCATTACCAGGCTCTTCCTAGTAACGGTCGGAACGAACAACAGTTATTTAATTGCTATTCCTTCGCTATTTCAATTCGCTGTTTCGGGAGAAGGTTGAAGGCAGAAGGTTGAAGTTTGAATTCACCCAAAAAGACCAAAAAAATCTTTTTATGTGAATTTTAAATGATAGTTTGTGCCTAATTTTCGCCCGATTTCTTAATTTAAAACAAGCTGAAAGCGAGAGGTTTTCAGTCAGTGCAAAAAAGCTCGCGAGTCAAGATTGCGAACAACAAATAACCAAGTGTAGTGAAGGAGAGAACGTGAAACAGCATCTACGGTTAAGTGGTGGAATCTTCAGCAGCGTTGCTGGAATTATAATCGCCCAAGCGCCAGTCTCGGCAGCGCCGACTCAAGTCACAGGAGTGCAAGTAAGTCAAGCCAATAATGGGGTAAATATTGTCCTGGCTACGGAAAAGGGCGATCGCCCGCAAGTTTTCGCCATCAACAGCGGCAATACCTACCAAGCCACAATTACCAACACCAAGCTCCGCTTGCCCCAAGGCAACAGCTTCCGTCAAGATAACCCCGCTCCAGGCATTTCCTCAGTAGAAATCACCCAGGTAGAAGCTAATAGCATCCGCGTTGTAGTAGCAGGCACTAACGGAGTTCCCAACGGACAAGTTATGCCCGGACAAGGCCAAAACATCGTCCTCAGCGTGGCCGGACAGGGCGGGACTGTGCAATCTACCCAAGCAGCAGCGCCTGCATTGCCCGCGCTCAACCAAACCCAAGCTTTGCCCCCGCCACCTCCGGGACTGCCACTGAACCAAACAGCTCCCCGGCCAGCTCCCCAAATCCGCACCTCGCAAAACGAGGGCGTGCTGCTGCCAAATCCAGAAGTTACTGTTACTAGGAACGATCGCCCGCCCCTACCAAGCGAAATTCAATCTCAAACCAATCAAGCTGCCCCTTTCCAGTCGCGGGCCGTGCCGCCGCCATTGGGAGATATCTCCGTATCTAACATCGCCCCCGGCGTGGGAAATATTGAGCTGAGTTCGGGAGAACGCATCCCCCGCTTGGTGCTGCGGGATGCCCCAGTCCGGGACGTTTTAGCTCTGCTCGCCCGGGCTGCGGGATTGAACATTGCTTTTACAGGGGGTGGAGCCCCCGGTCAACCGGGCCAACCGGCGGCCGCACCGGGAGCCGCAGGAGGCTCCGATGAAGGGCCGAAGATTTCCTTGGACATCGAAAATGAGTCGGTGCAAGATGTTTTTAATTACGTGCTGCGGATCAGCGGACTGCAAGCCAACCGCGTCGGGCGCACGATTTTTGTGGGATCTAATTTGCCGCTAGACTCGCGCAATATCATCGTTCGGACTCTGCGGCTCAATCAAGTCAGGTCTACGGATGCAGCTAACTTTTTGAGCGCTCAAGGTGCAGAAACTCAACTGCCGATTACTCGGGTGACTATTCAAACCGTGGGCCAGGGAAATGCGGCGCGGGATGTGGAAATTCGGGAACCGGACATTAAGGCAATTGGCGCTAAGGACGGCAACGGGCCGCTGTTGTTGAGGGGACTGTCGGTGCTGGCGGATGCGCGGCTCAATTCGATCACTTTGGTGGGCGATCCGCGCAAAGTCGATATTGCCGTAGCTTTCTTGACTCAGCTAGATTTGCGCCGCCGTCAAGTGGCTGTCAACGTCAAGGTGATCGATGTCAACTTGCTGGGAAACAACGAAAGTAGCAGCAGTTTCTCTTTTGGCATTAATAACAATTTCTTTGTCAATGATGGGGGAGTAGCAAGTCTCAATTTTGGCGGCATCAATCCGCCTGGTGGATCTGACCTTGGGGGGATCAACGCTCGGCCGATCGTCGGCAACCCCCTAGCAGGCCAGGAGCCTTTCTTCGATCCTAGGGGCAATTTAATCAACGTGCCGCTCACAGGACTGGGTGGTGGCTTGTTCGTCCGGCCGACAGCCCCGGTTACTACTGACCCCGCGCGAGTTGGGATTAGCGACTACGAGGCGTTTGACCCTACAACGGTGAATTCTACCGGAAGTGCGACTTTTTCCCTGTTCCCGCTGTTCCAATATCCGAGGAGGTTCTTGTCGGCGTTGCGGGCAACTATTCAAAGCCAGAATGCCAAAATCCTCACCGATCCGACTCTGGTGGTTCAAGAAGGAGAAACGGCGAATGTGAATATTACTGATGAGGTGCTCAGTAACGTCACGTCGCAAACGCAGACTACGGGCAATACGAGTACCACAACGGTGACGGCTGTTAAGGATCGGGCGGGTTTGCAGTTGGGGGTGGCGATCGATCGGATTGATGATAATGGCTTTGTCTCTCTGCGGGTGAACCCGATTATCAGGACACCGGGCACTCCGCAAACACTGTCTACGGGCGCGAACACCAATATTATCAGGCTGCTGGGCGAGCGCTCTTTGCAATCCGGGCTAATTCGCCTGCGGGACGGTCAAACTTTGATTGTTTCGGGGATTATCCGCGACGAAGAACGGATTACAGCGAACAAGATTCCTATTTTGGGAGATTTGCCGATTATCGGTTCGCTGTTCAGGAGCACGACTAAGGCCAACCAGCGAGCGGAGTTGATTGTGTTGCTGACTCCGCAGATTTTGGATGATAGCGATCGATCGAACTTTGGCTATCAAAACAACATCAGTCCCGACGCGCGCCAACTGTTGCAGCGCAGTCAGCCCGTCCAACCGAGATAGTAGGAACGAAGGAAGAGGGAAGAAGGAAGAAGGAAGAAGGAAGAGGGAAGAGGGAAGAGGGAAAAAGGAAGAGGGAAGAGGTGTCAACTTAAGGTCAAAAGTAGTGCCTGTCTGCTGTCTGACGATTTGCCTAGTCTCGATCCCCCCTAACCCCCCTTAAGAAGGGGGGGGACAGGAGCGCGGTCAAAGTCCCCCGACTATCCGGGGGGACAGAATGCTTTTCTTGCGTCCCCCTTTTTAAGGGGGATTTAGGGGGATCTGGCCTCGCGTCTAAACGACAGATACAAAGATTTTTAGCCGATTGTTGACACGAATGGGAAGAGAGAAGAGGTTCGAGGGAAAGAAATTTTTCTTTAACCCTTGACAATTCAGACTTTATTCCTTTTAATTCACCTTGTTTCTCTCAGACAGAAGAAGGAATCAGGAAAAAAACTTTTCTTTAGCAATTGACAAATGACACTTTATTCCTTCTATTTCTGATTTTTTCTCTTTCTCCAATCCATTGAGGCAAGAAATCGGCTCTCCAAAGTGGTATTTTTTTAACGAAATTTGGGTATTAATTTAAAAAGTTGGCAAGTTCCATATAAATTAAAGGTTCCACCGATCCATAACGGTCGGCGAGACTTTAGAATAATGCAGTCAGTAACCCAGGTCTAAAGACACTGGGCTTGGTCGGGAGCAATTCCCGCAAGCCGTACTGACCAGCCAAGCGTCTTAATTGACTACGTTTTTTGAGTCATGACACCCCGGAATGCGAAGCTAGTTCCTTGCTCTGTCATTTGCGGTTAAACAGTTTTAAGGTCACTGAAACAGTGCCGCAAGTCTAAAAAGCTCTTAAAACATTGGCGAAGCTAACATCACCAGAAATGAGATAGGGACAACCAGAGCCTACCGGGGGGACAACCATATCCCCCCACCCCTTTTTTTGAGATTCACGGGGACTCAAGTCCCCCGTGTCGTTTCCCTCTCAGGACTAAAGTCTCGCTCGTTTCCCACTTACCGTGTTGTTTCTGTGAAAATTAGATGCTGTCGGGTTTTCAGCAACTAAAAACAAAAATTCCTTTTGTGACCAATTATCCTAGGGTAATTAGTATTCAGCAGGAGTTGTTAATTGGGGAAGCGGGCTGGAGCAATGGGAACTACCCAAACGCTCCCAACCGAAACTTCAATGCAGTTAAAACTCACAGCTCATAGTTGAACTCGGTTTAACGTATTTTACAAATTCCAGAAGGAGTTCGGAATGAACAAAGGTGAATTGGTTGATGCAGTCGCGGAAAATGCTAGTGTCACGAAAAAACAGGCAGATGCCGTTTTGAGTGCAGCGTTGGAAGCAATCATGAAAGCTGTCTCCGAAGGCGACAAGGTGACGCTGGTCGGTTTTGGCTCGTTTGAGTCGCGGGAACGCAAGGCCCGTGAGGGTCGCAATCCCAAAACCGGCGACAAGATGGAAATCCCCGCAACCAGAGTTCCTGCATTTTCCGCAGGGAAGTTGTTTAAGGACAGAGTTGCACCGCCGAAAAACGCCGAATAACGGGCAAACTGAGTCTTGATCAGACCTGTACACGGTGGAAATTTAGCTTGGGCAGCCGCATTGGCTGGCTGCCCAGCTTCTGCTATTCTCGATTTTTCTGCCAGTATCAGTCCTTTGGGCCCTCCTGAGTCGGCCCTGGCTGCGATTCAAGCTCAATTGAGCAGTCTGACGGCTTATCCAGACCCGGATTATGGAGAGTTGAGGGCTGCTTTGGGTGAGGCGTTTAATGTTGACCCGGATTGGGTTTTGCCGGGGAATGGTTCGGCGGAATTGTTGACTTGGGCGGCTTGGGATTTGTCGGAGCTGGAGGCGACTTATTTGGTGACTCCGGCTTTTGGCGATTACTGGCGGGCTCTTTCGGCTTTTGGGGCGCAGGTGCTCGATTGTCCTTTGGATCTCAAATCGTTGGGCCAGGAGCTTTTAAGCGGGTTAGTAACTGATGGTTTGTCGGTTTCTAACCGCTCTTTTGTTTCTCCTTCTCCTGCTATCCCGGTTCCTCTTGCTCTGGGGACCGATCGAGGTTTGCTATTGAACAACCCGCACAATCCTACGGGTTTGCTGTTCGGTAGGGAGGCGATTTTGCCCTATGTGGAGCAGTTAGGTATGGTGGTTGTCGATGAGGCTTTTATGGACTTTATGCCACCGGAAAAACAGCAAAGTTCGATCGCTGCTGTTGAGGAGTTTCCGAATTTGGTGATTTTACGATCGCTCACTAAATTCTATTCTCTGCCGGGACTGCGGATGGGCTGTGCGATCGCGCATCCCGATATTCTCCGCCGCTGGCAGTTGCGGCGCGATCCTTGGCCTGTGAATGCTCTGGCGGAGGCTGCGGCGGCTGCTGTGGTGCGAGATGCTGCTTTTGAGCGGAAAACTTGGGATTGGCTGCCTGTGGCTCGCCAAGAGTTGTTTGAGGGTTTGGCTAATTTACCTGGTTTGCGGCCTTGGACGGGGGCGGCTAATTTCTTGTTGGTTGAGTCGTCGCTGTCGGTGGCTGCGATTCAAAAAAGTCTGCTGGAAAAACACCGGATTTTGATTCGGGATTGTTTGAGTTTTCCTGAGTTGGGCGATCGATTTTTTCGGGTGGCTGTGCGCGAGAGGGCTGACAATCTGCGGCTGATTGCTGGACTTGCGGATGTCTGTTGTCGGTTGTGAATCGCCTGATGTTGCTGGGAGTTTGAGGATGTTGCTTGCATTGCGAGGGAGATGCTCGCACTTTTATAAATTATTTGGAATTAATATATTCTCTTGGCGCTGTTGATTGATTTTTTGAACGAACCGCGAAGACGCGAAGGACACGAAGAAGGAGAAGAAAGATAAGAAAAAGAAGAAAGATAAGAAAAAAATAGAAATATAAAGGTTCGCTGGTATTTTTAAACTGACTACTGACAACTGACTACTGACAACTGACAAATTTATTTATGCTTGATTATGATTTAGTGATTATTGGTGGAACTCCGGCGGGACGTTATGCTGCTTTGACTGCAACTAATTTCCCGGCCCGCGTTGCTTTGGTGGAACCGTTAGGCAATTCGCCAGATTTGCCGATTGAGGAGAAGGTGTCGATCGACTTTGGCTTGAGATACAGCCAAACTTTGAGCGAGGCTGCTCGTTTTGTCCAGCAGATTCGCCGCCTTGGGTTGGGGGTTCGCCCTGATGTGGCTGATTCGTCGGTGCCGCTCGAATTGCCCTTAGATGGTCTGTTCAAATGGACTGAAGGTGTTGTTTCTAATTTAGAAGAAATTGACGATCTCGGCGTTTTGGCTGCTCGCGGGGTCGATATTATTTTTGGTAGCGGCGAGTTTGTTGCAAAACCGAAGTTGGCTTTTGTTACGGGCGATCGTTCTTTGCGATCGCGCTGTTATTTGCTAGCTTCTCCAACTTTGCCGACGGTTCCCAATATTGAAGGACTTTTGTCTGTCGGCTTTTTTACTTCGGAAACTGTCGCCCAATTGACCAAACTTCAACAGTTACCTCAAAGTTTGGCTGTAGTCGGTGCTGATCCCAGCGGGGTAGAAGTGGCTCAAACTTTTGCTCGATTAGGGGTGGCTGTGACGCTTGTGGTCAAGGCTGCGCGGATTTTGGCAAAAGAAGACCGGGAGGCTGCAGGCTTGGTTCAAGCCGCAATGGAGGCGGTTGGAGTCCGCATTCTGACTTCTACTGAGGTGACTCAAGCTCGGGTGATTGAGGGTAAAAAGTGGATTCAAGCCGGGCCAAGGGCGATCGAAGCTGAGGAGATTTTTCTGGCTGCTGGCCGCGGACACAATTTTGCATCGTTAAATCTCGAAGCGGTTGGGGTTAAATTTAACAATCGCAGGTTGATTTTAAATGAAAAGCTGCAAACAACTAATTCGCGCATTTATGCGATCGGCGATGTTGCTGGTGGTTATCCGTTCCCTCATATTGCTAATTGCGAAGCTGCGGTGGCTGTGAAAAATGCTTTGTTTTTGCCCTTGTTTCACATTGATTATCGCGGGATTCCTTGGGCGATTTTTTCTGACCCGCAGTTGGCGAGGGTTGGCTTGACTGAAGCGCAAGCAAGGCGCCGTTTTGGAAACGATTTGATTGTTTGTCGGGAATATTTTAAGAATGTTGAAAGAGCTCAAATGTGCGGGGAGACTACTGGTTTTTGTAAGATTGTCGCGCGTCGCAACGGGGAGATTTTGGGAGCGAGTATTGTGGGGCCGCAAGCTGCTGAGTTGATTCATGCGATCGCTCTGGCTGTGCGTCACGGGATGAAGGTTGAGGCGATCGCGGAACTTCCTTATATTTGGTCGAGTTTTTCTGCCATTAACGGTCAAACTGCTACTGTTTGGGAGTCAGAGCGCCTCCGCAGCAATACTTTTATCCAGAATTTGTGGGAGAATTTGTTTCACTGGCGCAGGTATTGGAAATGAACAAATTGGGCATGGGGCATGGGGCATTGGGCATTGGGCATTGGGCATTGGGCATTGGGCATGGGGCATTGGGCATTGGTCATTGGGAATTGGGCATTAGTCATTGGTCATTAGTCATTGGTCATTGGTCATTGGTCATTGGTCATTAGTCAGTAGTCATTGGTCATTGGTCATTAGTCAGTAGTCACTGGTCATTGGTTAGTAGTTATTGGTCATTGGTAAACTGAGATACATCATTTGTTAAAACTTATAAATCTTTATCAATTTTCATCAAAACCTCTTGATTTAGTTACTGCTATGCAAGATAATAATCAAGGTCAAAAACTCAAAATAGTTGAGACACGCTACTAATATCTGAGGTCGGATTCATGGATTGCAAAACTGCTAGTTTAGTTTACGAAACAGGAAATCCCCTGGAAAAGATTCGCGAAATGTTTCCAGAAGCTTGGCAATTTTTGACAGATCAGTCTGCGGCTTTTGTGGCCGGGAAAGATGATGCTTTTGATGCGGAAATTAAAAAGTCGATCGGCAAAACGCCTTTTCAGTTCAGAATTACTCACCGCGACGATACTGAACAGTTGACAAAGGATATCTCTGAACTGTTGGGCGATATCACTTCTCGCTTACTTTTGGAACAGCATTTTTCTCAAGTTGTCGGTCGTCCTCTTTATTTCAGCACAATTTGCTGTTCCAGTCACCTGATGGCCGATCGCGAATTGACGTTAGATGAAGTTTTGCCAATTCAGCGGGCTGCTGTTAAGTTGCAATAGTTAAGCTGTTGTTCT
>JBBSNU010000197.1:0-8284 GCA_038260455.1 Chroococcales cyanobacterium
AAACGGGGGCCCGTGATTGGCAGCCTCAGCGAATCTTCTCACCGGAATGCGATCGGCACTCATTCGGGTTCCTATTCTGTTTATCGAGCGCTAGCAGTTGCTTCGGGCGCACTTCAAGCCGATCACCGCCCCGATTTTACTAACACGTCTCCGGCGGCGCGCATCGGGCCTCACCCGAGTTGGGGCGATCGCAATTTGATTGTTTCTCTCGATCCCTTTGGGGGTTTAGTCAGCCAAATTTATACTTCATTTTTCCAGCAGGGATACGATATTCGCCCGACAATTGCTGTTACTAAAGCTCATATTAATATGCCGGAATTGCAAGATGCCATCGCTAAGGGGCGGGTGCAAATTGATGGCAAAATAGTCAAAGAAGGCGGCAATTTAGCAGTAACTAAAATTGCGATCGACCCCGTGTGGTATTTGCCGGGAATTGCTCGGCGAATCGGGGTGCAAGAAAGCGTTCTCCGCCGCGTTTTATTCGAGCAAACAGGCGGTATGTTCTCGGATTTGGTGACGCGACCCGATTTACAGGTTTTCTTGCCCCCAATTGGCGGAACTACAGTTTATATTATTGGCGATGTTGCGAATATTTCTGACCCACAGAAGCAGTTGGCGGTACGGGTACACGATGAATGCAACGGTTCTGATGTGTTCAGTTCGGATATTTGCACTTGCCGCCCTTATTTGGTACATGGGATTGAAATTTGCATCCAAACGGCACAATCCGGCGGTTCTGGGGTAATTGTTTATTTCCGCAAGGAAGGGAGAGCTTTGGGCGAAGTTACGAAGTTTTTGGTGTACAATGCCAGAAAACGGCAGGAAGGGGGCGATCGCGCTGATGCCTATTTTACTCGCACTGAATGTGTCGCCGGAGTTCAAGATATGCGGTTTCAAGAACTCATGCCAGATGTTTTGCACTGGTTGGGGATCTCTCGAATTGACAGTTTAGTTTCTATGAGCGATCTAAAATACAATGCAATTATCAATTCTGGCATTCAAGTAGTCGATCGCATCCCCATTCCCGAAGATTCGATTCCCGCAGATGCACAAGTCGAAATCGCCGCCAAAAAAGCAGCCGGCTACTACACGCCAGACCCCGTGCCAGATGCTACAATTCTTGCAGAAGCCATTGGACGCGATTTAGGAGATTGATAGGGCAAAGACGCGAGCAATCGGGCGCGAACAATCGCGTCTTTGCCAAATAAAATTTATTGCTGGTCTTTGATCCGTCAGGGTAGGTTATGGCTAATTTGCGTTCTACTGTTATCGTAAAAACAGATATTTGCGGATATACCGTCCGAGTTAAAAAATTATCTCAGTCGGAATTAAGTAATTTGTTAAACGATCATAAAAATTTTATTTCAGATATTAGTATCAGAAATGAAGGCAGCATGATTAAAGGGGAAGGTGATTCATTTTGGATGATTTTTCCCAGCGTCACAGCAGCGGCGATGGCAGCCATAGAAATGCAGCAAGAATTGAGAGCTGAACAATCTAGTAAATCGAACGATGAACGATTGGCTATTCGCGTGTCGATTACCCTAGGAGATGTCTTACACCAAGATAAAGATATCTTTGGGGATACAGTGAATTTAACAGCGCGGATAGAATCAGTAACTCCGCCGGATGAAATATATTTGTCCCAAGCAGCATGGCTGGCGCTCAACAAAGCAGAGGTACAAACATCTTTTGTCAACGAGTTTTCTTTGAAAGGGATGAGCGAACCTGAAAAAGTTTACAAAGTTGACCAAAGTTACAAAACGCGAATAGTAGAAAATCAAGCAATAATTAAAGCTGATTTGAGAGGTTTTATTGCTTATCAAGAATCTAATTCTATCAAAGATGTTGAATATTTACTGACTAAATTCGA
The DNA here is from genome assembly GCA_038260455.1 of Chroococcales cyanobacterium. GTDB lineage: Bacteria > Cyanobacteriota > Cyanobacteriia > Cyanobacteriales > Microcoleaceae > Microcoleus. Next base: position 1,874 of record JBBSNU010000197.1, read on the forward strand.
TACTTTTGAAAAAACAATTTGTGAAGAATACGGCGGCACAATTCGGAGTATTGTTGGTGATTCGCACTTGTTGACTTTCCCGGAAGCTCACTCAGCATTAACGGCAATGGAAAGTTTGTGCGAAAATTGGAAACTGTTTATTCGCGGCAATCAAATACCTTGCGGCTTGTCGGTAGGAATTACTAAAGGAAATTTGTATATATTTCGGTCTTGCACTTACGGAAAAGATATTAACATCGCCGACAGGCTGGAGGATTTAAGTAAAATAATATCTCCGGCTACTGACAAAAATTCGGTGATAGTTTCCGATCAAATAAAACGCGAAGTCAGCGGCTCGAAGTGGGAGTACAAGCTGATCAAAATCGATAAAAATGCGATTTTAGATAATCTTTTAGATTACAGTCAGTTTGACTTTTTTCAAGAAAACGATGTTTATCGGTGTTTGATTGTATGAAGTTGAGCAAACTTGAACTGGAAACTGTACAATATCTGAGAACGCCGGCTGCGATTCGCCAAAAGTGCGATCGGATTTTTAATTTAGCCTCCGAAAATAAACTACCCTACTTCCGCGTCGATTTATCGCAACTCGACAAAGCAGCAAATTATGTAATCGACACAACCCGCCAACAGTATCCCGATTTTAACATTCCCTTTCACAGTCGCTGGCGGCATTTTGAAGCTGGCAACCTGCCGCGAGTCGCCGAATTAGATGCAGCTTTAGCAGAATTTTCACTCATAGAGCAAGCTAAGATCAAATTTGATTTAGCAATTATTAGCGTTTTGCTCGATGCCGGTGCTGGTGCAGATTGGCAGTATTGTGAACCAGAAAGCGGACAGGTTTACCGCCGTTCTGAAGGGTTAGCAATAGCCAGCTTGCGGATGTTTTGTCAAGGTGTTTTTTCCAGCAATCCCGATTTTCCTTTTTCTGCTGATTCTCGCGGACTTTCTCAATTCAAACTAGAAACCTTAGCGGCAGGATTTCAGGTAAGTCGAGACAATCCGCTAGTTGGTTTAACAGGCAGATTAGAATTATTGCAGCGTTTGGGAAAGGCGATTTGTCAGCATCCATTATTATTTGGCAGCGAAAACCCCCGTCCCGGCAATTTGGCAAAATATTTGCTTGACAGTCGGCTTTCTGGAGTCAAAACTGTGAATGCTTCTGAAGTATTGAGCGCTGTTTTGACGGGTTTTGGGGAGATTTGGCCGGGAAGATATGCAATTGGTGGCGTTAATTTAGGCGATGTTTGGCAGCATCAGGCTTTAATAGGAGAAAATCTGGGAGATGAATTCGTGCCGTTTCACAAACTATCGCAGTGGTTGACTTATTCGCTGTTGGAACCCCTGCAAGAACTTGGTTTAGAAGTCGCCGGATTGGATGAGTTAACGGGTTTGCCGGAGTACCGCAACGGCGGTTTGTGTTTGGATATTGGGCTGCTACGGGCAAAAGATGTGACTATTTTTGAAGAGAGTTATTTGCCTGGTTCGGAGGTTATAGTGGAATGGCGATCGCTGACTGTGAATCTTTTAGATAAAATTGCCGCAGCTATGCGAGAAAAGCTGCATTTGAGTGCGATAGAATTGCCACTGGTGAAGATTTTGCAAGGAGGAACTTGGGCGGCGGGACGGAAAATTGCCGGGGAATTGAGGGCTGGCGGAGTGCCGCCAATTCGCATTGAAAGTGACGGTACTGTGTTTTAGAAGCAAGAAGCAAGAAGGAAGAGGGAAAATTATCCCCTCTTCCAACTTAAAATTCAAAATTTAAACCTGAAAACTCTACCTCACACTACACTCCCAACAAGCTGCTTAGCGGCAGGTGCGATATTTGACGTGATAAACTAAACCGCGATGAGCCAAATCGAAGGAGTCAACGGTTGCCGTGCCGGCACCGCGGGCTGTCATCGAAGCATTTACTCGCATATTTACACTGTCGCCACAGCGAGACCAAACATTAGCTACAGTGGCTAAACTATCTCGAACGTTGTAGTTAGTTTCTCCGCTTAAATTCCGATTAAACACTGGGCCGCGGCTTCCTGCGAAAAAGTATTCTGCTCGCAGGTTTCCTGTGGTTTTAGGAGAAATGTAGCCGCGGTAATCAGCATCGTAGATAGAAATTTGGAAGCCTTGGGGTACTTTGATGGGAATGCTCAGATTGCAGCTTTTCCGCCTTTCTGTTGAGACATTTCCTTGGGCTGCAAACTTATCAAATAGGATGGTGAGTTCTTGACCGTCGGGGCTGACGCTGACGCTGGCGGAGCGGTCTGGGCAGCCGCTACCGCCGTAGCTGGCTCCTAATATTTGAACTGCTGGATTGGCCAAGGCGGGGCTGATAGAAGCGGTCATTAATGCTGTCGCCAGCAAGAGTTTTACAAACTTCATGGATGTTCTCCTTAATGTTTTTTTGTTAGGACAACCCTGAAGAATTCAAGGAATATTGAGGCGATGCCCTTCCATTTAGGAGAGTGCAAGCCTTTACTGAAAAGGCAGTCAGATTCTGACTGAGAGCTAGATATCTGTACCTGGCTCGGGGCTTTTTCGAGTAGCATTAATTTATCTATTAATGCCTGTTGTGTCCTGATACTTTCTAATATTCATTTCATTCAAAGAGTGTTCCGGAAGATTTGATGGCAAAATATTTATCTCTTTTTTTAGGCTTTGTGGGGAACAAAGTTCTGATTTTTGGGTCGGCGCAGCGCCAGCGAGTGTTTGTTGGGCGGCGAATTATATGGCCTTGCTATTGGCTGAGAAAAGATGCTTGAATTCGGGAATCAGAGCTGCTGGATTTGTAGTAAAAGGCTCTGTCTGGTTGTGGGGAACGAGGAAAAAGTGACGATATTTGTATTTTCCGGCAGATTGGGGAAATGAGAATTATCATCAGGAAAATTAACTTTTAAAAATAATGATGGCTAAATTTACTGTTATTGATTATCCTTTGATAAAGCATAAGTTAACTTTGATGCGGTAAGCTCAAACGAGTACGGCTAAATTTCGCCAACTGCTGAAAGGGATTTGGATGCTGCTAGCCTATTAAGTGACGCGAGATTTGCCGCTGAAATATGAGTAAATAGAAACGCCTCGCACAAATGAAGGGAGCATCTCAGTTTTGCATTTATAATAGTGCGAGCGTCCCCGAAGAGCGAGTACAATACGCGAGCTCTTAAGCTCGCACTACAATAAAAAAATGCTTTTTGCCAAACTGAGATGCTCCCCAAATGAATGCACCGATGCTGGCTGCGTCTAAGAAAATTGCGATCGCTTCGATGATGCGCGCCTGGAGCTTTTGGAGAGTGTTTGAGAAATGATTCCGTCGGCGGTGGTGGGACACATTAGATTTGAGTTGCAGAAGTCACGGGATCGATAGAGAAACCGCAGATATCGGGCAGATGCAACACTGATTGACGCAGATGATTTCAAGGTATTTTCCGATTTTTGCCATTCAAGTCTATTTGTTTGTACCGCGATCGCAATTATATTGTACCGGGACTCGTCCATGCGGGCGATGGCTTACACCCCGCTACGCTACGGCTTTACGGCACTATTTGAATTCAATAAAATTATTTTCTGCTGTATATGCCAATACATTCATTGTAAAATATATTGAATAATATAAGTATTACTTTGATTGCGATCTACAATGTAAGTTATAAAATTTTAATGTCAGGAAAAATCTATATCTAGCAATATTTGCAGGGTTTTGGTGATAGAATTCATAAATTGCATTGTCTATATGTATTTACTGCATTTGATAATTAAAATTTATGCCTTTAGTGTAATTCATGGCAGGATTTAGTAGATAAAATAGATGTATGATGCTAACCGCTTGCGATCGACTACTAACATTTTTTGTACGAGGAAAAAACAATGGAGACTACGGTACATAAGGAAGCCACACATCAGCCTGCTGAGGAAGTGAAAGTTAACAGCACCAACAGTGTGGAGTTTGAACTTTGGGCGAAAGCGGTGAAACGGCAGATGATTGCAGCACTTTCTAAAAAAGGCGCGATGTAATATCTCTGGCTTTTTTGGGCGCGAGTTGTGTAAATTGAATTAAGAAAATTGCTGTCTGTATTGTTTTCTGAAATTGATCGGGATTGGGACATAGGAGAGGGGGAACAGAAAGCCTTTTCCTGATTCCTGATTCCTAGTTTGGGAGGCACGGGTGGCAGGAAACCGGGTTTTTTTGCGGAAATACTTCTGTTGCGATCGGCAGAAATGGTAAAAAAACCTGATTTCTTCCTGTCATATCATGTCCGGTCAATTACCACAACAAAAACGGTTCGTATACCACAACAAAAACGGTTCGTAGTGCGGACTTTAGTCCGCTCTCCGGTTGCGGACTAAAGTCCGCACTACGAACCACATCTTATTGTTGTCAATCGACTCGACATGATATCAAGAGTGTGTCTAGGACTGTTTCCCTGCTGAATGCTTTTTGCCGGATTACGATCGCTTGTCAACCGCGGCCAGCAAGCGCAGACTTCCGTCTTGAATCTGCACCGCTTTCACCGTTCCGACAGCGACTCTTTGTTGACCGTTAGCCATCGCTACCTCAATTTTAATCTTGGGATCGGCCTGCAAGCCCAGCCGCCCCCAGAGCCATTTGATTTGAGTATCGGGAAAAGAGCGCACTTCTACATCTGCAAAGGGCGAATTGACCCAGCGGATGCCATCGTAAAAACTCGCTACTTGCACCTGATACCAAACTTGTTCTGAGTTCAATTTTAACTCGCTTTTGGCTTTGGGTTCCAGCCACTCAGCGGGGTTGATATTGTTAATTAAAGTAGCAGAACCCATAATTTGACTTTTGTGGTTTTCTAAAGTTTGGGCCAGAGAAACTGCTTCATCAAGTTTGTTGACCAAATTCCGAATTCGATTTCTAGTTTCGCTGTCGGTATCTGATTGCTGGTCTAGCCAATTCATGGCCTCGCGAGTTCCGTTTTGAGAGGCTACAATCAGAGCGCCCCAAGCCTTGACATCGCCGTCAGCGGCATTGACTCGCAAGGCGGCATCTACGCGGTTCCAGATCCGCCCGCCGTCATTTTTGAGGGTGGTGGCAATTTCGTGACTGTTGCTCGGATCGGCTTCAAATACTTGCAAAGCTTGGCTCCAGCGGCCGTCGATCAATTCTGCGAGCACTTGTTGGCCGGGACTGGCCCAAGATGCGATCGCCTGAGCCCGAGTAATTTTAGCGTGAAATTCGATCGTTTCTAGTTGAGCTTGCGCGAGTGCGGGCCAATTTTTGCCGGCTTTCCCCTTAGCAATACGCATGACATTTAATCCTGGAGACCACAGCCCGCTTTTGGCCAGCCGCAGCCCGTTTTTATAAGTCTCGTCATTCAAGGCAAATTCTTCTAAAGAAATCGGGGTTAATTGAACTGGGTTCGGCACAAATTTGCGCGGGCCAATTTGATAAAGGGTAAATTGCGGCTCTAAACCAACTGTTTGGTCGATCGCCAATTGCGGATTTGAACCCTTCACAATTTGCTGCCAATTCGGCGGTTGTCCCGCCGCACTCGCCCAATCCAACAGCGAGATTAAATGATTTTGGCTGGGGTTGTAGCGAATGACTTGTCCGTAGGGAATTTTCTTGTCGCCGCGCACCAGTTTACCGCTGACATTAAACCAAATGCCCTCGGCGGGGGGCTTGCCGTCAAAACGGCGCAGTTCTGTTAGGGGTAGCGACTGATTGGAGGCTTGATTGTCGGACTGGGAGTCAGCTAAAGAAGCAATCACAAAAGATTCGGCAGGGCCTTCTAGATTCACAGAACTTGCTAACTGAAAATACTGCTCTTTCTCGGAATCGCGATCGGGAAGCTGCACTCGCTTGTACACCCGAAGTTCGACAATTTGACGGCAAGGATTTTTGCAAACAGTAGAAGCATTAACTGTCCTTTCTACCATCACCGGCAACAGCAAATCGGCAATCCCATTATCTGCAGATTTCTCGACGGGAAGTGATAGGGGTTCGCCGGTTATGAAGCCCAATTTGCGGACGCTGGCTTTGATTTGAGCCAGAGTTTGGATCGAATCTCTGCTACCGGTAGGCAGGCGCGACCATCCAGGGACAAACTGAGAAACCAACCTGTTACCGTTGGGATCGACAATTAGCTGGTAACTCAGCCAAGCGCCGCCTCCCATCAAAGCGGAACAGCCGCACAAGATGCTGAGGGCTGTCAAATTAGCTACCAGTCTTTTCCAGGGATATCTGGCGCGAGTTGGGGAAGGAAGTAGGGGAAGCTGGGAGTCTTGAAGTTTTTTGGGGCGTCGGGTTTGGCGGCGGCGTCTTGTCGGAGGAGGAGGAGCAACTTTTGAATTTTCTGGGGGTTTGACTCGGCGTTTCGAGGGGTTAATTTTGTGTTCCATCGTCCAATTTTAGAATTTAGATTTTAGAATTTCGAGTTTAAAGTTGCAATA
>JBBSNU010000198.1:0-8281 GCA_038260455.1 Chroococcales cyanobacterium
GCAGGTGACTTTGATTACGGCGGCGGGAGGAGTGCTCTATGCTCTCGCCAGACACTATCTGGAACCACGGTTGTCAGCGACAATTGTTGTCAGCTATTACTGTGCTAACGCAGTCATCGGCCCGACTTTGGGCAATTTTCACGATGTTTGTCAAATTCCGCTTTTTGTTTTTAGCTTGCTGCTGGCGATGGAGAAGCGCTGGTGGCCGATGTTTGGGATTCTGGCAACTTTAATTTTGGCGGTGCGAGAAGATGGGGGAGTTGTTTTATTTGGCGTGGGAGTTTATCTAATTTTGAGCCGACGCTATCCTCTAACTGGCTTGGCTGTCTGTGTGCTCAGTTTTGGTTACATGATCGTTCTGACTAATCTGATTATGCCTTTGTTTTCGGCTGACATCTCCCAGCGGTTTATGATGGAACGCTTCGGTCAATATGCCGATGGGGATGAAGCTTCGACTCTGGAAATTCTTTGGGGAATGGTTAGCAATCCTGGGCGGTTGGTAGGTGAACTATTTACGCCGTTTTTTGGTAAGATTAGATACCTGCTTGGTCAGTGGTTGCCGTTAGCTTTGGTTCCTGCCTTCGCGCCTGCGTCTTGGATGATTGCGGGATTTCCGCTGCTGAAGCTATTTTCAGCGAAAGGAGAGTCTGTGCTGGCGATTAATATTCGCTATGCGATGACTGTGGTTCCAGGGCTGTTTTATGGGGCGATTCTGTGGTGGGCCGGGCGCCAAAAGGAAGAGGATAAAATTAAAAGGGGAGAACAAACAATCTTGCGTTTTCCTTCAGCAGTTTTGCCTTTCCCTTCTTCTTCAAAGTTTCGCCGCTTTTGGGGGTTTTGCATTTGCTTGTCGCTATTTTTTACCTTCACGTCTAACCCAAATCGGACTTTTTCGTTTATTTTACCGGATGCGATCGCCCCTTGGGTGCAGGTTCCTTTGATCCGACAGTGGCAGCACGTTTCTCAAGTCCGGCCACTTTTGGCTCAAATTCCTGCGGATGCTAGCGTGGCTGCAACGAATACTATTGTGCCGATTTTGTCAAGCCGCCGCGAAATTCTCCGGTTTCCGATGTTTGAACTGCGTAATGATGCGGGGAAAGCGGTGAAGATGGAATATGTAATTGCCGATATGTGGCAGTTGCAGCAGTATCAGGCTGCGTTTCGCCGGGAACGGGGACAGTTGCAGGCGATCGTCCCGCAGATCGATCGAATGTCCAAATCAGGAGAATACGGCATTATTGGCTTTGAAGACGGCGCGATTTTGATGCGTAAGGGTGCTGCTTCTGACTCTGCATCGGCGGCTGCTTGGATGAGTTTTCGCCGGGAGTTGGAACCGATTTTGAAGCAAGGGTAACTTGGATCGCGCGATCGCCCGAAACTGACGGTGTAGCCCAAATATTTTAGTTTCGGGCGATCGAGCAATTCCTGCAAACACCCGGTTTATGCATAATTTTCCATCCTTGTGGCTGCAAAATGTCAGGTTTTGGGCATAAATTTGCGTTCTGCCAACAAATCAGGTTTGGCATTATACAATAAAATAGTCAAGAATAAACATTAAGATATATAAATTCTTGGGAGCACAGAAATATGAAAATTTTGGTATTAGCCTGGGAGTTTCCTCCCAGAATCGTAGGCGGCATCGCTCGCCACGTATCGGAATTGTATCCAGAATTGGTGAAGCTAGGCCACTCGATTCACCTAATTACAGTAGAGTTCGGACACGCGCCGATGTATGAAGTGGTAGAAGGAATACAGGTGCATCGGGTGGTAGTGGGACACGCCAGGGACTTTTTTCATTGGGTGGCCAACCTCAACCAAAGCATGGGCCACCTTGGTGGCAAACTGATACTGGAAGAAGGCCCCTTCGATCTGATCCACGCTCACGATTGGTTAGTGGGAGATGCGGCGATCGCCCTCAAGCATACCTTTAAAATCCCGCTAATTGCCACCATCCACGCCACCGAATACGGGCGCTTCAACGGCATCCACAACGAAGGACAGCGCTACATTAACAACAAGGAAAACGACCTCGCTTACAACGCTTGGCGGGTAATTGTTTGCAGCGACTATATGCGGCGGGAAGCCGAACGGGTACTATCGACTCCGTGGAACAAAATCGAGGTAATTTACAACGGAATTAGAGCCGAAAAAAAACCTCGTTGGCACGAATTTGACGCGATGAACTTCCGCCGTCAATTTGCAGCAGACGATGAAAAAATAATCTATTATGTAGGAAGAATTAGCTATGAAAAGGGCATTTCTGTATTTTTGAATGCTGCGCCTAAAGTAATTTGGGAAATGGGGGGGAAAGCGAAAATTGTAATTATTGGTGGTGGCAATACAGATTATCTAAAACATCAGGCTTGGCATTTAGGAATTTGGCATAAGTGTTATTTTACGGGCTTTATGTTTGAGGAACATCTCGACAAATTCCAGACGGTGGCTGACTGCGCGGTTTTTCCCAGTCTTTACGAACCTTTTGGGATTGTAGCGTTAGAAAGTTTTGCTGCGAGGGTGCCGGTGGTAGTTTCCAATATGGGCGGCTTACCGGAAGTGGTGCAGCATACTAAAACTGGCGTTGTTACTGAGGCAAACAATCGGGATTCTTTGGCTTGGGGAATTTTGGAAGTGCTGAAAAATCCTGGTTACGGGCGGTGGTTGGTTGACAATGCTTATGAGGATTTGGAACGCCGGTTTAGTTGGCCGAAGTTGGCGATGGAAACCGAGTGGGTTTATCAACGGGTGGTGGAGGAAAAGGCAGAGCTTGATTGGTGAAACTGACAGTTGACAGTTGATAGTTGGCAGTTGGCAGTTGATGGTTGGCAGTTGGCAGTTGATGGTTGGCAGTTGATGGTTGGCAGTTGATGGTTGGCAGTTGGCAGTTGATGGTTGGCAGTTGGCAGTTAGCAGTTGATGGTTGGCAGTTGACAGTTGATGGTTGGCAGTTGATGGTTGGCAGTTGACAGTTGATGGTTGGCAGTGGGCAGTTGACAGTGGGCAGTTGACAGTTGATGGTTGGCAATTCTCAAGTTAGTGAATTGGTAATTGGTAATCAGAAAATTTAAAGGGAATTTGCATCTTGAATATTTTTAGCGACATCGAACCCCAACGCAAACGCAGCTTGCTGACTTTATTTGCCGCAGGCTTGCTATTCTGGTCGAGTTTGGCTTCGCTGCTGCCAACTTTGCCGCTTTACGTTCAATCTGTGGGCGGCACAAAACAGCAAATTGGCTTTGTGATGGGTGCATTTGCGATCGGGCTTTTGCTGTCGAGGCCGCAGTTGGGCAAAATAGCCGATCGCACGGGGCGAAAACAAGTTTTGCTGCTAGGGGTGTCAGTGGCTGCGATCGCCCCTCTAACCTACCTGTTCGCTAAATCTATCCCCTTACTGTTATGTATCAGGGCTTTTCACGGCATTAGCATCGCCGCTTTTACCACAGCTTACAGCGCTTTGGTGACAGATTTGTCGCCCCCAGGAAAGCGGGGCGAACTAATCGGTTACATGAGTTTGGTAACTCCTATCGGTTTGGCCTTTGGCCCGGCGATTGGCGGATTTGTGCAAGCTGGGCTTGGTTATCCTTTTTTGTTTGCGATGTCGGCGGCTTTAGCCACAATTGGTGTATTTCTCACCACCAAAATTGCAGAACCTAATTTTGCTGAGTTAACAAAATCCGATTCGCTATTTGAGGAGAAAAACCGCCCAAAATACTGGGAAATGCTGTGGAATCCCCGGGTGCGGATTCCGACTTTGGTGTTATTGTTGGTTGGTTTGGTCTTCGGAACTTTGAGCACTTTCATGCCTTTGTTTATCCAAGAAACTAAGGCTAATTTGAATCCGGGATTATTTTATTCTACGGCGGCTGTGGCTAGTTTCGGTATGCGGTTGGTGACTGGGCGGGCTTCGGACAAATACGGCCGCGGCTTGTTTATTTCTGCCGGCTTGATCTGTTATTCCGTGTCGATGTTATTGTTGTATTTTGCTAATACCAGCAGTGCTTTTTTGCTGGCAGCTTTGTTTGAAGGTACGGCAGGCGGTACTGTTTTGCCGATGATGGTGACGCTGATGTCGGACAGGTGCGAACCTCAAGAAAGGGGCCGATTGTTTTCGCTTTGTATTGGCGGGTTTGATTTGGGAATTGCGCTGGCTGGCCCGATTTTAGGCTTTGCTGCCGAACAAGTCGGCTACAGAAATATGTTTGGTTGGGCGGCTGCAGTCAGTGTGTTAGCTTTCCTGATTTTTGTTACTTTGTCTAGCAAGGGTTTGTCTCATTCGCTGAAATTTGCGATCGGGCGCGGCAAAGATGTCTATGCTTTGAATAGGTGACAATCCGTTTGTAGTGAGGACTTTAGTCCTTCTTAACTCCAAGCAAAAAAGACGACTGAAGTCCCGGTTTGTAGTGAGGACTTTAGTCCTTCTTAACTCCAAGTGCAAAAGACGACTGAAGTCCCGGTTTGTAGTGAGGACTTTAGTCCTTCTTAACTCCAAGTAAAAAAGACGGTAGTGCCCTGAAGGAAAGGTTCAAGAGAATAAAACCGAATTCAAAGAAAAGTAGGCATTTGGAGTTGTAAATTAAAATTATAATGATGGACAAAGCGCTGTCCGGGCAGCAATATGATTTTCCCATTTTTTAGAGAAGGATAAGCTCTTTCTCACTAACGTAGATGCTCGTTGTCGAATGGTGCAGTTGAAGCGCTCGATATAGCTAGTACAACCACTATCGAGAGTCTACACTGCGATGACGTTTACGCTTACAATACAGAATCGTAGGCACTCCAATGATCAGTATAAATTACTGCACATTGACGGTAAACTGGTGGCATTGAATTCCATAAGGCACTCTTCTGATACCGCGCTACGATCGACCATGTGTACACCAACAATTTCCCTAGTCTGGGCATCCAATGCAAGCCATACCCACTGCTGATTTCCTTTGTTATCAACAAACGACCATAACTCATCCATCTTTCCGGTCAAGCGCTTTTTTGGCTTGGCACTCACCTCAACTTGCTTCTTTTCAACAACAGAAGCGGCATTTACGTAGCGCTGTACTGTATCTTCTGATATTTGTAATACCCGAGCAATCCCAGCCTGAGAAATACGTTCAAGTAGCATCCGTGACATTAACTCCTGTTGTTCCTTGGTAATAGCTTTCCATGCCGGATTTAAAACAAGTTGACGACCACATTCTCGACATTTGTAGTTTTGTTTACGATGCCTAGTTTGACCGTTACGACTAACTTCTTTTGAGCCACAATTGGGGCAAGAATAAATTTCTAATGTCTGATCACTAATGGCAAACACTTCTCTCTAATCATAGCTTACTTTGATCCTTTCCTTCAGGGCACTACCCTTTTTGTACATCATACCTGGTTTACCACTTGTTCGGCCTTAAGTAAACGGCATTGAACTATAAAATGCGTTAGCGACCTAGAAAATTTAGAGGGAATTTGCCCCGGCAGTCCGGCAGATTTTCTATAAAGTTTTTTCTGAAGGCACATTTTTATCTTGTGGTGTCAAAATTGATTCGATCGCGCCAGCCCAGCCGTTGGAAAGGTCATAAAATTGATTTACCAAATGTTGTGGGTATTGTCGCTTTTGCTCGTAGAATTCGCGATCGTCGCACAACTTGAGTAGGGCGTCACCGTATGCTGTAACGTCATCGGGTGGAACTTCTACCAGCGTACCGTCCATGTGGGACAAGGCGGGACAGACTGCTGAGGTAATCACGGGACGACTCGATAGAACGCCTTCTGCTACAACTTTGTTGAATCCCTCTACAAAATCCGTCTTTGTTGGTACGATGACAGCGTGGGCTTTAGAGAACCTCTCGCACATTTTGAGCTTGTTGCAGTAACCGTGAAATGTAAAGGCGGAATCAACACCAGCAAGCTTTACTTGCTCGCGCAAAGCATCTAGCGCCGAACCAGTGCCGCAAATATCGAAGGTAATATCCTTTCTGCCAAGCGCTGCAAAACGTTTAGCAATTTCCACCAGATCGAAAACACCTTTATTTGCTTCAACCCGACCTACGAATAGTACCCGAAAACTGGAATGTTCGCCATCGGGTTGCTTTACTGTTGCAAACTCCGTGCGGCGGTAAGTGGGTTTGAACTGCACGATAGATTTGGTTTTACCTCCTGTCATATTCGTCAGTTGCTTGTCAATCTCATCTGAAATTGACATTATTGCGGTACAGCTTTTTGCAAAGAAATGGCGATTCAGTCTTGAAAGTAATTTATCGATCTTGCGTGGCGAACCAAATTTGCGCCTGGGGCTACAGTGTAGCGAAGGGACGACTTGGACTCCCAGGAAAGAAAGTAGAGATAAAACAAACCAGTGTGTGGTTCCATCGGCGACGATCGCAACTTTAGCCCGCCACGCGATCGCAGTCGCAATCAACCCTAACCCGTACCATATTTGACCCAGGTGATACAACAAACCCGATGCGTTCCTTAACGGGTTGGGGCGGTGTTCCAGAGTGTAGTTACCATCGCGCAAGTATTTTTTTTCCTCGCAGGAGGAGATGACGTAGCCCTCTGCTTGCAAGTCGCGGCACGCATCATAAAATTGGCTGGAATAAGTAATTGCAACTTGTGACGGATCGTCTTCTCCTTTCTTCCAATAGCTATAAGTTTCTATCACGTTTCCCGGTCCTGCTGCATAAAGAATTCGCAGTGATTTAGACATCGCTTTCTCCTTCTGAACATAAAATGAGAACAGGTCGATTTCTCACATATCCTTGCCCCATATAAAGTCAAGATCCGAGAAACCCTCTAATCCTTAATACCAATTTAATATGAAGCTGTATAGAACAATAATTCGGACAGTTTTTTAACTGCCCTGTAAGCCTAGGGCGAGGAAGCCCTGCCATTTTTAACGCATTTTGGGCAACAAGGGCGATCGACTTAAACCTTGAAAAAATAGTCCACTATATAGCCAGTAAGGGTTTCGGACACTAGATCGGATTTAAAACTGTCCGAAGTATTGGATGGGGACACGTGAACAATAATATATACCCCATCTTTTTTTAGCTCAAGTTGGTCAAGTCCGTCATCGGTGGGGCTTTTGAGGGGCTTTTCACTCCGTCAGGGACTGAAGTCCTCACTATGAACCTATATGCAAAAAAGAGGACTGAAGTCCTCACTACCAACTTATTGTTTGTTCTAATGGGCTTGGAGGGATTCGAACCCCCGACCTCATGGTTCGTAGCCATGCACTCTATCCAACTAAGCTACAAGCCCCTGTTGCTTGGAGAGTTGAAATTTTAGATTTAATCTAAAATTGAACAATCTCTGTTCCGCACAGAATTTAACAGTAACACTATTCTCAAAATAATGCAAGACCTTTCCCAAAGTTTTTCTAAATTGCCCGATCGCCCGCAGCTAACTCACCTCGACAACAGCGGGGAAGCGCAAATGGTGGACGTTTCGGCGAAAGTGGCAACTGTGCGGCAAGCTGTGGCAGCAGCCAGGGTGCGGATGCTGCCGGAGACGTTTGCTGCGATTGAAGCGGGGAATGCGCCGAAAGGGGATGTGTTGGGCACTGCGAGGCTGGCTGGGATTATGGCGGCTAAGCAGACGGCGAATTTGATTCCTCTGTGTCACCCTCTGCCCATTAGCAGCGTGGAAGTGCAGGTGATACCGGATGCTGGGTTGCCGGGGTATCAAATTCGGGCGACGGTGAAGATTAAGGCGGAAACTGGGGTGGAAATGGAGGCGCTGACGGCGGTTTCGGTGGCGGCGCTGACTTTGTACGATATGGCAAAAGCTCTCGAAAAGTCGATCGCCATTGAATCGATTCGCCTGGTAAGCAAAAGCGGTGGCAAATCAGGGGATTATCAAAATTTAGAGGAATAAATTTCCTGTCTTGAGACGGATGCAGAATTCAAAAAGCTGCGCTTAAGATTAAAATAGGCACAGAACTACTAACATCAAGTGAAAAACTATGCCTCCTCGTTGGCCCCGCAAACCCGATCGCAACGATCCAGAGTACCGCCAATTAGATGACCGGATGAATTTTGCCATCCACGTCGGTCTTTTTTCTGCTACAAATTCTGGTTTGTGGTTTGTTCAAAATTTGCAAAAGGCTGATTGGCCTTGGGCAGTTTCGGTAACGGGTGTATGGGCTCTAGTAGTTTTGGCCCACGCGATTTTCATTTTTGCGATCGCCGATTATTCGCCCCTCACCAAAGATTCTGGCTGAAGGCAGTTGTCGGCGATCGGTTAACTCTTTTGACGGATCATAAACAACGTTCTGCTTTTTTTATATGGCTAATACTAC
>JBBSNU010000199.1:0-8235 GCA_038260455.1 Chroococcales cyanobacterium
AATCATCAGGACTCCGAACCAACCTACATAGAGGCGGTTGTCGGTGCTGGTGACCCAGTTGCAAAACTGATCCCACAGGTTAGCGCTTTCGCGCTGTTGTAAGGTGGCTGTCATGTTTTTATGATTGCTGTATTTGGTTGTCAATGTTCGGATGATGTCTCTATTATTAACGATGTCATGAAGGTTTGTAAAGGCCTGTAGCGACAGTTAAACTGATGAAGGTGATAAGGAAAGCTGATGAGTGTTACTGCGAGGGGGAAAAGCCGTGAAGCCTAGCTATCCTTCTTCGTGAATCGCCGGCGTGAATTGATGCTTTTCAAATCAACTCATGTCTTCCACCATTCGCCACACTCCCGCACGCGAAGCCAGTGAGAAGCCCGCCCCACAAGAGTTTATTGATTGTGGAACTTCCACGCGGGCCCGTTGCGGACTTTGGTTTGCCGCCCAAAAATGCCAGATTGACGCTGTAGGAAAATCCCTCGCAGTTGCCGCGATCTATATATAGTGTTTTGTGGGGGCACTCTCCCCCGTGGTAGCCGCGCTCGATCGGGCTGCTGCGCTGTGTCCGATCTTTGAAAATTGCGAAAAAAATAGAGGTGCGGGGCTGGAAATCCCAGTTTTAAGGCGACTGAGCGGGTTTTAAACAGCTTGTTGCTCCAGTCATCTATCATAGAAATGCTGTAGTATTTGGGCGCATAAGACCAAAGCAATAAGCGCAGGATTCGATCGACAATTGAGCTAGCTAGTGCGATCGCCACGAAGGGCGCACTAAGTGTTAGTTGGTAGTTATAGCAACCGCGCTCGACGGTTAGGAGGTTGCGAATTACTGCAATCGTAGTTTTTACAGCACTTCATGCAGAACTTCTTCCTTAAAAATCTGCGATACAAAACTATCAAAGCAAATCCTGTTGAAAGTTTATGAAAAAGACGATAAGATTAAGTTAAAAAATATCAAAATAAATAACTATCAATACTTAATAAACTAACCTAAAGAGAGTCAAACCTATGTCAGAAAATCATGTAGTATTAGAACCAGAAGATTACGATGCCCTCAAAAGCGAGCTAGAAACCCTCAAAGCGCGCGTTGCCGAACTAGAGTCCGCAGCTAAACCAGAAGCCGCTAGAGTCGCCCAACAAAAGGCCCTGTTTGCTGTAGTGACCAAAATTCGCGAGTCCCTAGACTTAGATATGATTTTTAAATCAACGGTTAGGGAAGTGCGCCAACTGCTGAATGCCGATCGAGTAGCAATATTTCGATTTTACCAGGATTCAGGATTTGACGACGGCGAATTTGTGTCAGAAGACGTGCTACCGGAGTTTGACTCAGCAAAAGCTGTCAAGGTGCACGACCACTGCTTTGGAGGACAACACGCCGTACACTATCAAAAAGGAAAAATTCAGGCAGTTGCTGATATTTACAATGCTGGATTGAGCGATTGCCACATTGCTATTCTTGCCCAGTTTCAGGTGAAAGCAAACTTAATTGTACCTTTAATTAAAGGAAATAAACTTTGGGGATTGCTCTGCATTCACCAATGTCGCGCCCCGCGCCAGTGGCTGGAAGATGAAATTGAATTTGTCAGTAAAATTGCGGTGCATTTGGGAGTAGCAATACAGCAGGCAAAACTTTTAGAAAAAGCCCAGAAGCGGTCAACAGCACTCCAGACTACTCTGGAGGCTCAATTGCGAAAACGCACCGAAGAACTTGTTCAGGAAGCAGACCGAGAACGAGCCATAACTCGGATGATTGACAAGATCCGCCAAACCTTAGATATGGAAACAATTTTCCAGACAGCAGCGACAGAAGTACGCAAACTTTTGAATGTCGATCGCATTGCGATTTATCAATTTCGTGAAGACTATTTCGGGGACTTTATCTTTGAATCTGAATCCGGCGACTGGCCGAAATTGGTAGGCAGCGGTTGGGAAGACCCCTACTTAAACGAACACCAAGGTGGTCGATTCCGGTACGCGGAAACCTTTGTCGCTGACGATATATACAATGCCGCTCAGAGCGATTGTCACGTGGAAGCTTTAGAATATTTTGGTGTAAAATCCTGTGCGGTAGTTGCGATTTTTAAAGGAGACAAACTCTGGGGATTGCTGAGTGCATTTCAACACACAGGTGCGCGGCATTGGGAAGAAACGGAAGTCAAGTTGCTGACTCAAATTGCCACTCATTTGGGAGTAGCCCTGCAGCAGTCAGAGTACCTAGAAAAAATACAGTTTCAAGCTAAACAGCAGGCGAAAGCAGCAGAACAGGAACGCACATTAACCAGAGTAATCGAACGAATTCGCCAGACGCTAAATATTGACAAAATATTTAGCGCTACGACTCAAGAAGTGCGGCAAATCCTCAATTGCGATCGGGTTGGAGTTTACCGTTTTTTTCCGAATTGGAGCGGGGAATTTGTCTCGGAGTCGGTAGCAGAAGGTTGGATACCTTTAGTAACTGACAAAATTAAAACAGTTTGGCAAGATGATTATTTGCAAAAAACTCAGGGCGGCAGATATCGCCATCAACAAATTTTTGTAGTTAATGACATCTACAAAATGGGTCACTCTCCATGTCATATCGAAATTCTCGAACAAATTCAAGCGAAAGCATATTGTGTAGCGCCTGTTTTTGTGGGGGAAAATCTCTGGGGTTTGCTAGCAGCTTACCAGAACTCGGGCCCCCGTGAGTGGGAAGCGGGAGAAGTGAGGTTGCTGGCTCAGCTTGGCAGTCAATTGGGAGTAGCTATGCACCAAGCAGAATTGCTCGATCGCACTAAAAAGCAATCCTGGGAATTGCGGACGACTTTGGCAGACTTAAATGCGATCGTTGACAATTTGGCTGACGGGTTATTAGTTACTGACATTGAAGGTAAAATTACCAGATTTAACCCGGCCCTGCTAGCTATGTTTGAATTGAAAGATCTTGACCTGAAGGGAAAAAAAGTATCCGAAATTTTTCCTAAAAAATTAGCACAATTAGTCGAGGTGACTGAGCATCGAGAGGGAGAAATTGTGACGTTGGAAGTGGAACTGGGCAATTCTAAGATAGGTCAAGCTTTAGCGACAACTATTCTGAAAGATGCGGTAAAAGAGGAAGTAGATCGCTCTCTCGGTTCGGTAATTTTAATTAGAGATGTGACGGTAGAACGAGAAGTTGACCGCATGAAAACGGATTTTCTGGCTACAGTTTCTCACGAACTACGAACGCCTTTAACTTCGGTTTTGGGCTTTGCTTCGCTGATTCAAGAAAAACTAGAAAAAGTGATTGTTCCCGCAGTCCCCGCCACCGATGAAAAAATCAAAAAAGCATTGAATCAAGTGGGAAACAATATCAACATTATTGTGTCAGAAGCTGAACGGCTGACATCTTTAATTAATGATGTTTTGGATATTGCTAAGATGGAATCGGGGAGCGTTGAATGGCAGTTACAGCAGATAAATCCAGCGCAAATCTTAACACAGGCGATCGCTGCTATGTCATCTTTATTAGAAAAGAATAATTTGAAATTGATTAAAGATTTTAGCCCCGGACTGCCAGAGGTATTAGTAGACCACGATCGCATGATTCAAGTCGCGATCAATTTAATCTCGAATGCAGTTAAGTTCACAGAATCAGGTTCTGTCACCTGTCGCGCCCGAGTAGAGAATGACGAGCTAGTTATTAGCATTATCGATACTGGCATAGGCATTGCAACAGAAGACCACAGCAAAGTTTTTGAAAGATTTCAACAAGTAGGAGATATTCTGACAGAAAAGCCAAAAGGCACTGGTTTGGGGCTGCCAATTTCTAAACAAATTGTTGAAAACCACGGCGGTAGAATTTGGCTAGAAAGCGAGTTGGGCCGGGGCAGCACTTTTTCCTTTAGTATACCGCTAATAAAAGACATTGAGCGGGTAGAAAAATGCAACAATATCAATGATTTAATCTGGCAACTCAAACAGCAAGTTGTCAACAGAACTCCGATCTGCATTAAAAAATGCCAGCAGATTTTAGTTGCTGACGATGAGCCTAACATCCGGGAAATGCTGAGGCAGTCACTGGAAGAAGAAGGGTATAAAGTCACGGAGGCAATTAATGGCATAGATGCTATTTCTAAGGCTAAAGCAGTTAAACCAGATTTGATTATTTTAGATATAATGATGCCTCAAATGGACGGTTTTGATGTGGCGGCAGTTCTCAAAAATGACCCTGACACTAGGGGGATTCCAATTATCATTGTTTCCATAATTCAAGATCGAGAAAGGGGCTACCGTTTGGGGGTCGATCGCTATTTTACCAAACCTATAAATGTAGCGGTACTACTAAAGGAGATCGGCTTACTGTTGCGGCAAGGGGTGTCACATAAGACGGTGTTGGTAGTTGCTAGCAATGCTTCTACTCTCAAAACTTTGTCGGATGGGTTGGCTTGTCAGGGATATAATGCGATCGAGGCATCTGATGCTGAATCATGCCTCGATCGAGTTATAGCGATCGCTCCAGATTTGATTATTATTGAGGAAGCATTATCTCAAAGGCAAGAATTGGTCAAAAAATTGCGGCTTACTAAGGGCTTGGAAAATGTCTCGATAATTATTTTGGGAGATATTGCAGAGGATAACGATCGCAACAGACAAATTAACGAGGGATTGCTGTGAAAAAAGTTTTAATTGTCGATGACGAACCGAATATTCTGATTTTGATGGAGCAGGCTCTGGAAAATTTGGAAGATGAGGATGATGTAGAGTTGCTGACGGCAAGAAATGGACTGGAGGCATTAAACATAATTAAGGAAGAAAAGCCGGATTTGGTTTTTCTGGATGTGATGATGCCGAAAATGAGCGGGTTAGAGCTATGCAATACGGTTAAAAATCAACTAGGCATGAAGGATGTTTACATTATTATGTTGACAGCTAAGGGACAAGAGTATGATAAGCAAAGCGGTATGGCTGTGGGGGCAAATCTTTATATGACTAAACCTTTTCGCCCGAAAGAATTGCTGGTAAAAGCTAGGGAAATTCTGGGTTTGACGGCACAGATGTAGCCAGGGCGATATAATCAATTAGCAAGAATAGTTTTGGAGCATCTCAATTTTGCATTTATAGTGCGAGCGTCCCCGCTCGCGTATTGTACTCGCGAGCGGGGACGCTCGCACTATAATAAAAAAAATGCTTTTTGCAAAACTGAGATGATCCCAATAGTTTTTTGTTTTGAGTCGTTAGTACCCGCCCCAAAAAGGATACTTGACTTTCCTACACCAGTCGTGACTGGGGCTCCCAATTTTAGACTCTTGTTCAACCTCCCAGATTAAATGCTGCAACTAATTCTAAAATCTAAAACTTGTACTGAGCGAAGCCGATAACTGCTCAAAAACCGCTGAAAAAACACAAAAACCGCTGGTAAATCAGTGAATAGGAAGGCTGGAACCACCTAAACTCGTTGGCTCTCCTTCAGATTATCTAAAATCACCAGCGGTTATTGAGTAGTTACCGAAGCCGAAGTATCTAAAATCTAAAATCGATTGACTTGTTAAAAACTAATGACAGCGATCGCATCGCGTATGAATAGCAAAATAAATGGTTCGCATCAATCTCAAAAAATTGATTTCTAAGAAAAATCTGCGAGCGGTTATTGAGGGCGCGATAGATGTTTTGGACGCTCCGATCGCAATTCGGAATCTTCAAGGAAATATCTTATTTGGCGAAGACTGTCAGACCTCATTCAATACCTATCCTATCATCCTAGCCGATGAAGTTATCGGTTACGTAACAGGAATTGAAAAAGCAGCATTTATTGCCGATATGCTGAGTTATGCTGCCAGCGCCGAATTGGATACAAGAACTTTGGCTGTTGATACTTTAGAAAAGTACGAAGAAGTCAATTTTTTGTATGATTTTTCTAGCAAAATAGCTACTTGTTTGGGAGTTGCTGAAGTCAGTCAACTGGTGGTAACGGAAGCTAAAAAATTGATTGATGCTACCAATATTTCGGTGATGCTGCTCAATAAAAAAATAGATAAACTGGAGATTATTTCGGCGCGCGGTAAAGAGTATAACCGCAAAACAACAATCGGCCCTAATATAGGAATAGCAGGTCATATTCTTGTTTCGGGTAAAGCTGAAATAGTGAATGATGTCTTGTCCGATCCCAGATATGTTTCGGGAGAAAATGAGATGCGTTCTTTAATTTGTGCGCCTCTAACAACGCAGAACGGTACGATCGGCGTAATCAATATTAGTCATCACGAATTTGTCAACTATACGGCACAGGATTTAAAATTATTTACGGCTTTGGCATCGCAAGCGGCGGCGGCGATAGAGAATGCGCTTTTACATGAAAGTAAATTGAAGGAAGAACGAATTAAAAATAATTTGGAAAGATACCTTTCTCCCCGGGTGGTGCGCGCAGTTATTGATGCGAAAGGAGATATTTCTATGAATCCGACTAAGCGCAATTTAACGGTGCTTTTTTCGGATATTAGAGATTTTACTACTAAGTGTGAAGAGCTGCCGGCGGAAAAAATAGTGATGTACTTAAATGAGTATTTCACGGAGATGGTAGAGGTAATTTTTAGTCATGAAGGTACTGTGAATAAGTTTGTCGGAGATATGATTGTGGCAATGTTTGGGGCGCCTTCGGAGGTGGCCGATCGCGAAAGGAAGGCGATCGAAACTGCGATCGATATGCAGCGCCGGATTAGGAGAATGTCGATTTCTTGGATTGCGGATAATTTTCTGACGGGTATTGGCATTAGTTCGGGGGAGGTTGTTGTTGGTAATATTGGTTCGCCGCAGCACATAGACTATACTGCAATAGGGGATGAGGTGAATATTGCATCTAGGTTGCAGTCAATAGCCCAGGGAGGACAAATTTTGGTCAGCGATAGTGTTTACAGCGCTACTAAAGATATGTTTGAATTTAGGAAAATTGGCTCTGTGATAGTTAAAGGTAAGAAGAAAGCTGTGGAAACTTTTGAGGTGATTTATCAAAAGTGAAGGAAGAAGGAAGAAGGAAGAAGGAAGAAGGAAGAAGGAAGAAGGAAAAATCACCTTACCGCTATGTAGGGTGCTTATGGGCGCACCTTACCGCTTAGTAAGCAGTTAGCAGTTATTCGTCATTAGTTAGATGGCAGAATGAAGAGGGAAGAATATCGAGTTTTGCAGTCTTGCCTGTTTATTTGCTAAACTAGAGATTGCGCTCTGTCAATAAACCTTAGATTTATGCACAGGTTATTAACTGGAAAACTGCAGGTAGACTGTTTAACAATACCGATCGCAAATTTTCCAGCAAATCTATCGGGTACTAAAATTGTACAGCTTACTGACTTTCATTATGACGGGGTGCGGCTGTCGGAATGGTTGCTAGAAGAGGCGATTGAGGCGGCTAATGAAGCCGAACCAGACCTGATTTTTTTAACGGGGGATTTTATTACCTACGATCCGGCACCTATTCACGACTTAGTGCAGCGATTGAAAAAGTTGCAAAGTCGGATGGGAATTTACGCGGTTTTGGGGAATCACGACCACTATTGGCCGGGGGCAAAAATTGAGGTTGCTAATGCTTTGAATAACGCAGGTATTCGGGTGTTATACAACGAAGCAATTTATCCTTTGGGGTCTGAATTGGCTTTAGTTGGGTTGGCAGATTTTTGGTCTGGCGATTTTGAGCCTGAACCTGTAATGACATCAATAAATCCGGGGATTTCTCGGATTGTATTGTCTCACAATCCTGATACTGCTGAAAAGCTGCAAAAGTGGCGGATTGATTTGCAGTTTTCCGGGCACACTCACGGCGGTCAAATTGTGATTCCCGGTATCGGGCCTTTGTATGCTTGGGTGAGAAAAATTGGCTATTTGATTCCTGAACCAATCCGAAAGTCGATTCCTTTTCTGTCGGCTTGCGATCGAGTAGTTAGTCACTGGGAATGGGCTAGCGGTTTGCATCGGGTTGGGAGTAATTTGCTGTACGTGAATCGCGGTTTGGGAACTTATGCGCCCGGGAGGCTATTTTGTCGGCCGGAGGTGTCAGTAATTACTTTGATTTGTCAGTGACAATAATTATGGAATTCACAAAAATTAAGGGTTTTTTAAGCAGGTAAATGGCTCAAATGAAGTATTTTCAAGGAATTACGTAACAGTCACAATTTGTGAATTCGTAACCTCAGAAACTCGGTTTATTTGTATATTGCTCGTTATCATATCATGTCCGGTCGATTAATAACAAAAACGGTTCGTTTGTAGTGCGGACTTTAGTCCGCTCCA
>JBBSNU010000200.1:0-8223 GCA_038260455.1 Chroococcales cyanobacterium
GAGTTAGGAAAATTGCGATCGCACAAAAGTTGAATTTGCTTACTTTCATCTTGAATTTCATCTGGGATTTGCTAGGATTTCGCGAGCTTGATTCATAGCCTCTACAGCATTGTGTACCACAAAAATGTTAATTTTGCCTAAATTTTTAAAGAAAAGTTGACTTTCAAAGCTATGATTTAACAAAATAACTTGCTTGTGAGCTTTGAGAGCGAGGGCAATTTCCGAAGCAGTGCCCGCGCCCGTACCGCAGGCAATTATCACATCTGAAGAAAGAATATTAATGTTATTTCTGGCGTTTCCCATATCGGTGACAATGGCAATATCGACAGCTTCGGAAATGCCGCGAGTATCGTTTCCCGGAAGGATGCCGATTGTTAAACCGTTAGCTGATTTTGCACCTTTGTTGGCGGCATCCATCACGCCGACATTTCTGCCGCCAGTTAGCAATATCCATCCTATTTCGGCGATGAGTTGTCCGAGTTTATAGGCGTTTTCTAAGTCGGTTGATGTGGCATTTTCGCCTGGGCCCATGATGCCAATGATAGTTTTTTTCATAGTTGGGGGTAATATGGTGTTATTGATATTTGCTAGTTTTTTTTTTCACGATAGACGAAGGTATGTTATTATAAAAATACTTGCATCCTCAACAAAGCTTTTTAAACAACTAACTTGGGTAAGGTTCCTAGTATTGTTACTATGAAAGAGCAAACATTTACACTAGATGAGTCTCAGATCAAATTTTTAGAACTCTGTCAAAACTATGGATTTAAAGATCCTAGTGAATTGGTGAGAATAGCGATTAAACGGTTGGAGTTAGCGTTAGAAGCCCAGCAGTTGGAAGAATCGGCGATGCTTTATGCGGAAGTTTATGCAGAAGATACAGAGTTACAGGAATTGGCAGAATTAGGTTTAGAAGAATGGCCGAAGGAATAAAACTGAAACGGGGGCTAATTATTGAAGTTAATCTTGACCCTACTAGGGGTTCTGAAACTGGCAAAATTAGACCTTGTATTATTGTGACAAATAATACTTATAATGAGAGAGTTCCCATAATCCAGGTTGTTCCCATTACTGCTTGGAGTGAAAAGAAAGCCAAGATTAGAAGTAATGTGGAGATTGAACCTTCAGCAGCAAATGGATTAACAAAAAAATCTATTGCAGATTGTTTGCAAACGCGCCCTATTGATTATTGTTCTCGTTTGGTGGATATCCGAGGTGAACTTGAGCTAGAGGTTTTACTGAAAATCGATAGAGCTCTCAGAATCGTGTTTGCTTTGTAATTTTTAAGCTTTTTAATGAGGTGATAATCAAGAAATTACGAGGCGATCGCCCTTTCGGATAGTTCCAAAAGGAATCTTGCTCAAGGGCTAATCAAAACAACATCGCCAGCATCATTAATGCGAACTGCCGAACCGACTGGTAGCGACGAAATCATAGTGCTAACTTGCCTCATCAAAGGTAAAAGGCGATCGGGTCTGGTACTGCTGGAATCTAACACGACAATTGTAATAACACGACTTGCTAGATTTTGTTGATAGGGAAGATTTTTATCAGCGGTGATAAAAACATCAAAAGGATGATTCTCGGATCTATCCAGAATTTCCCTGTCTTTTAGCCCTCTCCATCCCATGTCATAAACATTGCTGATTGAATGACCTTCATCTAGGAAAGGCTGCTTGAGTTTTTGACTCAATAGATTTTCATCAAGCAGTATAAGCATTTGAAGTATTTTCTACAGATAGCATCATCTTAGTTACATTTTCTAGGACTTTAATTGCCTGAGTTTCTAGGTAAGGAAAATCATTAATAAATTCTGCGAGGCCGCTTTCGCCTTCGAGGTAGTCGAAAAAAGTCTTTAAGGGGACGCGGGTGCCGACAAATACGGGGACACCGCTCATAATTTCTGGATCGCGGTGAATAATCCCTCTTTTTTGCAGTAATTCTTCTATGTTCACGGGATTTACTCCTTTATGTCAAAAGAAGTGGGCAAGTCTGGCTGTAGCTGATGGATAATTATATCATAAATTTAGCAAAGGCGATCGCACTTTCGGATAGTTCCAAAAGGGATCTCGCCTCCTATTTCCTTTGAGGAGATTCTACCAGTTCTGATTCCTGAAGACGTTGCGATAATAGGCAATCTTCAAAGCTGAAAGCTTCTGAGTCTAGAAAACTAGCGATCGCCATTACGCGCGAGCGAAGCTATCCCGTAGGGAATCGCAGCTTCGAGAGAGCATTCTAGCTGCGTAGCTTTTTCCATCAGAGCGACTTTCACATAGTCGGGCAAATGGGTCATCAGTGAATGAATAGCTTCTGATGGCAAGTGTTGGATGTTGAGGGTCTGAGTCATTGTTCTCTGGGAATTTTAACGTTGTAGGGAGGATGTGCAGTTTGAAGGATGAGGGCTTCTAATTCATGGAAATTGGGAGATGGAAGCGGTTATTCCATCCTACAAGTAGAAGCGCTCGCTCTTTTAATGAACTCCAGAAAAGCGATCGCCCGAGTCATTCCAAATAAAGGGCGATCGCTCTGCTTTAAAAATGGCGATAGCTCTTTATGAACTGAGTGCTAAAGGTTGTTTAGCTAATTGTTCGATAACTAGCGAGCGACAAAGAGTTTCAATTTTATTGTTTCCACCAATTTCAAATAACAAATGCAGCCACTCATTAGGAGAAAGGGAGAGATTTTCTAACCAAGGAGAGGGAGTAACTTGACTCCAGCCTACAATTGTGCCGAGGTTTGCAGGCTTTTGATTGAATTCATTAGGATTTGGGTTGAGTTGTATGTCAAGTCGAATGCAGGTTTTAAGGATAATGTTTAAAAATTGGTCAGTGGTAGCAACTTCAGAAGCAGAATTAGTTGGATTGAGTTGCCAATAGTAGTTGAGATTGAGGACATAATCATAGGGAAATTGCCACCCCATTGATAGCAATTCGGATTCGGTAAAATCGTATTGTTGCCAAACTTCTTGAAAGTTCATAAATCTGATGAATAAATGGGGTTAAGGGAGCAGAATAAAGTGGGTGTCTCCACGACTTCCGGGTTTTCCTGATGCGTTTAGGGGTTGTTCTGCAGGTGCCCCACCTCCGGCGCCATTGTAAACACGAACATAGGATGAACCATCAGGTTTAGTCATAATTCTGGCACTGTATTGAGTGTTTGGGCTTGTCCAAATTGTACCTGCACCGCTTTTTGAGCCTCCTCTAGCTGGAGTGGATATCCAACCCGAAGTAGTAAGTTCTGTTTCGAGGGTAGTTTTATCGATTCCACTGACAAGGAAATTGAGAACATCTGTGACAGTTAGGATGTTACCTGGTGACATAGTTCAGGGAAGTTGGATGCTGCGTTGGTGCACGATCGCGCTATCGGTCATGTCGATGGTTGTTGGTAAACGATATATTACTGGAGATTGTAGCAGATGGAATCAGGACGATCGCCAGAGTCATTCCCAATAAAGGGCGATCGCCCGTTGCGGATAGTTCCAAAAGGGATATCGCCTTTATTGTTGGTGAGAGGTAGTGTCGGGCGATCGCCCTCGGAAGCTGCGGACGATCGCCACAACAGACAATTTCAGTAATCTGCTGTCACCTCAGAGTCTTTTTGAGCAATTTGTCGGGCGATGGCTTGCACTTTGAAAAATCCCGTCCTTTTCCAAAAAGAGTGCATCGTCTGTGTCTTGATATTCAACTGTCGGGCGATGGCGGACATTTTTTCGGGCGACTCCTGCAACAACAATCTTTGCACAATCAATTGACAGTTGCAGTCGGGACGGTTGCGAGGATAGCAGTTGCGAAGTTTCTTTTCTGGATCGCGATCGATGTATTCGGAGCATCTGGTGTTTTACATTTATAGTGCTGTCCCCGCTCGCGAGTTGTACAATACGCGAAATCTTAAGCTCGCACGCTCAATAAAAAAAATGCTTTTTGCAAAACACAGATGCTCCCCCTGCCGGCTTTCTGTTAGATACCAGACTTATTCAATAAATCTGGTATCAAGGTTTTCCCTTAAAGAATCTCCCCAACAATCATCCCCGCCAAGATGACAAACCCAACCCAAACATTTTGGCGAAAGATTTCACCGTAAACAGGCGTGGGAAGATCCGCCTTTCGCAGTTGACTGTACTGCAAAAACCACAAAACCGCCGCCGCACCAATCGCTATCCAAAAACCAACGTGCAAGTGAAGATTAATGCCCATTGCTGCTAACAAACCGACCGTACCAACAAAGAAAAAACCCACAGCATTAGCTGCATTATCCCCGAAAAATATCGCGCTGGAATTTACGCCCAAACGCAGGTCATCTTCTCTGTCGCTCATCGCGTAAACTGTGTCAAATCCCATCGTCCAAAACACGACTGCTCCCCACAACAGCCAAGTTGCTACTTCTAATTGATTGACGGCGGCGCTCCAACTAATTAATACTGCAAATCCCCAGGCTATTGATAATACTAATTGCGGCACGGGAAAAAATCTTTTTGCTAGCGGGTAGCAGATAATTACTGGTACGGCTCCAACGCAGAGCCAGAAGCTTAAAGGATTGAGATAAAATGCCAGAATCGCCGCGCTTGCTAAGGAAATTAAGGCAACTCCTATTCCTGTTTGTACGGTGAGGGCGCGGGATGCTAGGGGGCGCGATCGGGTTCTTTCTACTTCGGGATCAATATCGCGATCCCACAAGTCGTTAATCACGCATCCAGCCGCACTCGTGGCTAGGGTGCCCAACACTATCACACCGACTAATGCTGCGGGCGGCTTCCCCTGCGCTGCTAAAAAGACGGCCCAGAGGGCTGGAATCATTAAAATTAGTCGCCCTGCTGGTTTGTCCCACCTCAAAAGCTTTACGATGGTTAGTAATGTGGATTCGGTTGGGCGATCGGACTCTTGAAGCATTTTAATTCTAGATTTTAGATTTTTAACTTGAGATTTTATCAAATTTTAGGCACAACCACCTACTATAGCGGTTTTAAAAAAAGTGATGTATGTCCCGATGCCCGATGCCCGATGCCCGATGCCCTAATTCCCGATTTTTGCTGATTTCATAGGATGCCTAACTGGATTCGTGAAATAATCATAATATCTGTCAACCCCCATACACTCCAATGGTTAATTCAATTGTTTCTGCGGAGTCAAATCGCATTATTGCTGCTATTGATATGGGTACTAACTCGTTTCACATGGTGGTGGCGCGGATCGACCCGAAATTACCCGCCTTTGCGATTATTGCTAGAGAAAAAGATACGGTTCGGTTGGGCGATTCCGAGGCAAAAACAGGCTGTTTAAAGGCTGAGGTTATGGAAAGGGCGATCGCCACTCTGAGCCGTTTCCTAGACATTGCTAAAACTTTCAACGCCGAACAAATTATCGCTGTGGCTACGAGTGCGATTCGAGAAGCTCCTAACGGGCGGGATTTTCTCAAGCGAGTTGCTGAGGAATTAGACCTGAATGTTAGCTTAATTTCCGGTCAGGAAGAAGCGCGGAGAATTTATCTCGGCGTGCTTTCGGGTATGGAATTCAACAATCAGTCCCAAGTCATTATTGATATTGGGGGCGGTTCTACCGAGTTAATTTTAGGAGATAGCTCTGAACCTGGCTGTCTCACCAGTACCAAAATCGGTGCTGTGCGCTTAACAAAAGAATTTGTCAAAACTGACCCGATTAGCAAAGAGGAGTTTGCCTATTTGCAAGCTTATATTCGGATTTCGCTCGAAAGACCGATCGACGAATTGCGAGCTCAATTCAAGGCTGGCGAAACTCTGCGTTTAATTGGTACGGCTGGAACCATCGAAACTCTAGCAGCCATTAACGCTCGCGAAAAACTGGGAACAGTTCCGAGTCCGCTGACCGGCTATCAATTAAGTTTAAAGGATTTGCGCGATTTAGTCAATCGTTTTCGCAAACTTTCTTACTCAGAAAGACTGGCAATTCCGGGAATGTCGGACAAGCGGGCAGAAATTATTCTCGCCGGCGCTTTGATTTTGCAGGAAGCGATGACACTATTAGGAATGGAATCGATCACTGTGTGCGATCGGTCTCTGAGAGAAGGCGTCATTGTTGACTGGATGCTGAGTCACGGTTTAATAGAAAACCGCTTGCGCTATCAAGGTTCAATCCGCCAGCGCAGCATTCTGCATATGGCTGAAAAATATCAAGTCAATACAGAACAAAGCGAAAGAACCGCAGCATTTTCCCTCAAATTGTTCGACCAAACCCAAGGAATTTTACACAATTGGGGAACCGAAGAACGGGACTTGCTGTGGGCCGCCGCGATTCTGCACAACTGCGGTTTGTACGTCAGTCATTCGGCGCACCACAAACATTCTTACTATTTAATTCGCAATGGTGAGTTATTGGGATACTCTGAAACAGAGATTGAAGTAATTGCCAATTTGGCTCGCTATCACCGGAAGAGCCCCCCGAAAAAGAAACATGAGAATTTTGTAAACCTCCCCAAAAATTACCGGGAAGTCGTTAGTAAACTGCATCCTTTTCTGCGGTTAGCTGTGGCTTTGGACAGGCGGCAAATTGGCGCAATTGCTGATTTTCAATGCGAACACCGCCCCGAACTTCGAGAGTTTCACTTGCGGCTCCAACCGCTTGATTTCCAGGACGATTGCGCTTTAGAAATGTGGAGTTTGGATTACAAAAAACCGTGTTTTGAAGATGAGTACAATCTCAAATTGGTAGCAACTTTAGAGCCGACTCTGGTTGCAGTAAAATAACCGTAGGGTGCGTCAGGCGAAAATAATCTGTCTATTGTTAACAATTTTTACTGACTGACGCACCCTACAATAAATTATGCGTAGGGTGCGTCAGCGTCAAAAATTAACAATGTAACAAAAAATTTAGGCCTGACGCACCAGACAATCACGAAAATAAATTATGCGTAGTCTATTGTTAACAATTTTTACTGACGCACCCTACAATAAATTATGCGTAGGGTGCGTCAGCGTCAAAAATCAACAATGTAACAAAAAATTTAGGCCTGACGCACCAGACAATCACGAAAATAAATTATGCGTAGGGTGCGTCAGCGTCAAAAATCAACAATGTAACAAAAAATTCAGGCCTGACGCACCAGACAATCACGAAAATAAATTATGCGTAGGGTGCGTCAGCGTCAAAAATCAACAATGTAACAAAAAATTCAGTCCTGACGCACCAGACAATAACTAACGACTACTAACTCAATATTATGTCGAACTACCGGAGATCCACCATACCAGGAGCAACCTACTTTTTCACCCAAGTCACTTATCAGAGAATTCCTTGGCTGTGTAGCGATATTGCTCGCGAATCTTTAAGAAAATCACTGAGGCGAGTCCAGCGACTTTACCCATTTTCAATTGATGCAATTGTTTTATTGCCAAATCACATACATTGTATTTTGACATTACCGGAGGGTGATAACAATTATGCAACTCGTTGGCGATTCATTAAAACCTTTGTCACCTATGAATGCGCTGATAAATTAGGAATAAAAGCCAAAATTAGCAAATCTCGACAAAAACGGAAAGAAAGAAATCTTTGGCAGCGAAGATTTTGGGAACATTTAATTAGAGATGAAACAGACTATGCTAATCATTGCAATTATATTCATTACAATCCAGTAAAACATGGTTTATGCCAGTCCCCCAAAGATTGGCAATATTCTAGCTTCCATCGATTTGTTGCCGAAAGCATTTATCCTGAAGATTGGGGAGCAAATGACATCCCATATATTCCGGCAGATATCGGTCACGAGTAGTGAGTCCGTAGGGTGCGTCAGCCGAAGATTATCTGTTTATCCTTAACCATTTTTACTGACGCACCCTACAATAACTAACCGTAGGGTGCGTCAGCCGAAAATTATCTGTTTATCCTTAACCATTTTTACTGACGCACCCTACAATAACTTAGCCTAGGGTGCGTCAGCCGAAAATTATCTGTTTATCCTTAACCATTTTTACTGACGCACCCTACAATAACTTAGCCTAGGGTGCGTCAGCCGAAGATTATCTGTTTATCCTTAACCATTTTTACTGACGCACCCTACAATAACTACAATAACTAACCGTAGGGTGCGTCAGCCGAAGATTATCTGTCTGTCGTCAAAATATTTAGTCCTGACGCACCCTACAATAACTACAATAAGGGGCTTGCAATTAAATATAACCCCAGTTATCTTAGAAGAGTAAGAAACAAAAAATCTGACATGAGCGGTTGTGACCTCTGTAATTGGGATGCGAGA
>JBBSNU010000201.1:0-8170 GCA_038260455.1 Chroococcales cyanobacterium
ACTCCCCAACCAATCCCAGTTTTTCCCCTGCTTCCAGCCTCAGAGAAACGCCGTCAACCGCCCAACCGGATTGGCCCCGCCGCTGAGGATAAGCTACTCGCAGATTTTCAACGGAAAACAAAGAATAGTCATTAGTCATTAATCATTAGTCCTTAGTCTGTTGTCTGTTGTCTGTTGACTGTTAACTGTTGACTGTTAACTGTTGACTGTTAACTGTTAACTGTTAACTGTTAACTGTTAACTGTTGTCTGTTGTTCTTTATCAATATACTGACGGTTAGTTGTTAGTTATTAGTATTGTTCAGGACTTATTAGTTATTGGCAAGAGACCGATATGCTGTTTGTAAATACCAATAGAAATTACTACAAACAAAGATTTTATCACTACATCATTAACCGACCAACCGCTTACTAACAACAGTCAACCGTTAACAGTCAACAGTCAACAGTCAACAGTCAACCGTTAAAAGTCAACTGTCAACTGTCAACTGTCAACTGACTAAATTTCCCTTCGCTTCAACTCAGCTCTCCGCAGTATATAAGTAGCCGCACAATCAGCGTGGGGATGGTCTGCTAAAACTTCCGCCAGTTCCAACACATATCCGGCAATATCCGGGCCTAGCTTATCTGTGAGCACTTGACGTTCCCGAGAGGCGAGTTCTTGCACGCGGGCCTTGGCTTGCCAATTGGGAGAAAACATCTTGTCAATCTCGGTGTGGAATCCCAGACTTTCGAGAATATCCCACTCGCCGTTATCGCACCAAATGCCCCCGCACAGCATACAGCGCTCTATGTAAAAGGGCACTCTGCTGAAGGGAACTTTTGCCCGCGACAAATAGTGACCGTCCTCGGGACACAGGGCTGCTTTGCTGTCGTAGGGAGACGGCGTGAATTCTATGCCGAGAGTGCCTGTCGGCTCTGGCTTCTGGGATTTGTTGTACCACTGGCTCTGCTCTTTCTGCCAAGCTTCGTATTCTCTGCCTGGAATCCAGATACCGTAACAGTTGGGACACCACTGCACCGACATACTGCCGGCTAGGGTGCCGCCTTCTAAGTTGGGATGTTTACATTTTGGACATTCCGCCACTTGATTTCTCCTTGCCTTCTCAATTCCCTGTTTATTCAGTTATTAATTCTGCATCCGGGCGGGCCCGCTCAGAACCAGAATTTTTTTGCAGCAGCGCGCCGCAGTAGCCAATTAGCGTGTTTACTCGCTCAGCAGCCGCAGTTTGCCTCGCCTGTGCTGTCGCTGGCTGCTTTGCAGCCTGCAAAAACGTGACATCTGTCCTCAATAACCGCAGTTGCTTGTGAATTTCCGTCAAATAGGACTGCTCTGGGGGCGTTTCTGAGGCGTATAACTCACCGCTGTTAGCTTTCATAATCTGGTTTCCGAAAAATTGTTGCACTTTTGTGTATTCTGCAGCCAGCGCAGCCCGATCGAGATTTTCCTGTGTTGCAGTTCTTTGTAGCTGTTCGAGTGCTTGCTGTAATTCTTGGTAGCATTGGCGGCGGTCTTCGGACAATATCATGATTTTGCAAACAAATTTGTCTTTATAATCAAAGTAAGATTATTGTTTAACTTTTGCTCCTATTCAGGGAAGCTGTGCATTTAGGTCGCAATTCCTGTTTGTTGAGAAAATTTCCTCACGCTGCCGGCGTGACTCGATCGGTCTAGCTCGTGCTTTTAGTTTAGCGTTGCCTGTGAATGCCGATCGCCCGCTACCTCCAACAACAGGTACCGCGCCCCCGACGATCGCGTCATGGTCGATCCTCAAATTGTAGACTTTTGTTCGAGAGCCCAGATTGCATCTGTAGAGTCAATCTCAAATCTCAAATCTTGAATGCCCCAATCGACTGACCTCAACTGCTGCCGCCAAAATATTCTTATTTTACCCGATCTACCGACCGCAGCAGCCACAGTGGAGTCAATATATTTTCCTACCTGCGAGGGGGGGAAACTCAAAATTCTATCGGTATAGTTAAGACAAAAATCGATTATTTTTGGGAATTGCCAATTGTGGCATTCAATTAGTTTAGTATCTTTGTCGTAATCCCCACACTATACCTGTACGCTGGTTAGTGTCGGGATGGATAGACCAATTAACGTAGATACGTAGTTAATCAATCCGATCGTCCTCGGGCTAGACCAAAATTGTATGATGACATTAATCAGTAGCAGTGTATGAAAACAAGTTACCAATATAAATTACGTCCCACAAAACAGCAAACTATGGAGTTAGACAGATGGTTATCCATGCTGTGCGCTCAATACAACTTTTTGTTGGCAGACAGATTTAATTGGTACGAGCAAAACCGTTCCCCTATAAACGCTTGCCATCTAGTTTGTCACCTACCAGAGTTACGAGACAATCCCGACTACTACAACCAGAAAAAGACACTGCCACAACTCAAAAAAACACATCCTTGGTACAAAGATATCTATTCTCAAGTCCTTCAGGATGTAGTCAAACGAGTCAAGGTGACATTTGACAGATTCCTCAAAGGTGATATTAATGGGAAACGCAGCGGTAAACCTAGATTTAAAGCACGTAACCGTTATCGCACGTTTACCTATCCTCAAATAAAAGATAGCTGTTTGCAAGGAAATCTGATTAACTTACCGATGTTCGGAAAAATCAAAATCATCCTACATCGTCCGATTCCTGTTGGATTTAAAGTCAAAACCGCATCTATCACAAAAAAATCGGATGGTTTTTACCTCACTCTTTCCTTAGAAGATTTGACAGTTCCTGAAATCAAGCCAGACTTGAATCCAGACTTAATTACTGGAATTGATGTTGGTCTCAAGGAATTTTTAACTACTTCCGAAGGAGAAACGGTTGCCATCCCTCAGTATTATCGTCAAGCCCAAAAACGGTTGCGGATTACTCAAAAACGTGTGTCCAGACGCAAAAAAGGCAGCAACCGCAGACAAAAAGCGGTCAAGCAACTTGCGAAACAACACAAGAAAGTCGCAGACAAACGAAAAGACTTTCACTATAAAACAGCTAATTATCTGTTGTCTAAGTATGACGTAATCGCCCATGAAGACTTAAATGTGAAAAATCTGGCTCGGACAAGATTAGCTAAATCAGTGTTGGATGCTGGGTGGTCAAGTTTTCTGTTGATTCTAACTTTCAAAGCCGTAAATGCTGGCAAGTTGGCAGTCCCAGTAAATGCCCGCAATACTTCACAAAATTGCTCAAATTGTGGCGAAAAAGTCCCAAAAAAGCTGCAGGTGCGTTGGCATGACTGCCCTCACTGTGGATGCAGTCTCGATCGCGATCTTAATGCAGCGATTAATATTAAAAATAGAGCGGTGGGGCATCCCGTTCTTAAAGCTCAGTTAATGTCCGACGGAATACCGGGAGTCTCTGAGAAGCCTACACTGTACTCTAGTCAGTTGGTGTAGGAGTATGTCACTATTGCTAAACACATTATTTCGGGAATTCAACCGAACACTGGCTTTTAACCATTTGTATTTCTAATTTTTAAAGGTGTACCCCATGAACGCGAACACTCTGACTCCCTCTCCTTCGATCGATCCTGCCGTCGTTCCCGATTGGCTGCAAGAATGCCTGAATGGTCGATCGCAGACTGATCCGGCCCCTAACGCCAATTGCTCGACTGACAACAGTTTAATTTGTCGGGCCTTTGAATTTGCCCACGACTTGCACCAAGGACAATACCGCAAATCTGGAGAACCTTACATTTGCCATCCGGTAGCCGTCGCTGGAATACTCCGATATATGGGCGGCAACAACGTCATGATTGCCGCCGGTTTTCTCCACGATATTGTTGAAGATACAGATATTACTCTCGAAGACATAGAACAGCGGTTCGGCGCAGAAGTGCGGCAATTAGTCGAAGGTGTCACCAAACTTTCTAAATTTAATTTTTCTAGCAAAACAGAGCGCCTTGCTGAAAATTTCCGCCGAATGTTTCTAGCAATGGCTAAAGATATTCGCGTGATTGTAGTCAAACTAGCAGACAGACTGCACAACATGAGGACTTTGGAGCATTTGTCCGAAGAAAAGCAGCGCAGTATTGCCTTAGAAACCCGAGATATTTTTGCTCCCCTAGCGAACCGTTTGGGTATTGGCCGCTTTAAGTGGGAATTGGAAGATTTAGCGTTTAAATACCTGGAACCTGAAGCGTACCGCGAAATTCAAGACTTGGTGGCCGAGAAGCGGGCCGATCGAGAAACTCAACTCGCAGAAGTCACAGATAGTTTGCGAGAAAGGCTTGACAATTTAGGCATTAAATGCTATGAAGTTAGCGGTCGTCCCAAACATTTGTACGGAATTTACGGGAAGATGCAGCGCCGCCAAAAAGGGTTTAAGCAAGTGTACGATATTGCGGCGGTGCGGATCATAGTAGAAACCAATGATGACTGTTATCGCGCATTGGCGATCGTCCACGATTCATTCCGCCCGATCCCCGGCCGATTTAAAGATTATATCGGTTTACCAAAAGCCAACCGCTATCAATCCTTGCACACCGGAGTCATCGGCACCAGCGGCCGCCCCATCGAAGTACAAATTCGCACCGTAGCAATGCACCACATTGCAGAATACGGCATTGCCGCCCACTGGAAATACAAAGAAACGGGCGGTTCTAGCACCGTAGTCACGGGTGAAGACGAAAAATTTACTTGGCTGCGACAACTCCTAGAATGGCAAAGCGACCTCAAAGACGATCGCGAATATTTGCAAAGCATTAAAGACAACTTATTCGACGAAGATATCTACGTTTTTACTCCTAACGGAGACGTAATTGCACTCAACAGCGGCTCGACACCCGTAGATTTTGCTTACCGCATTCACACAGAAATAGGCAATCGCTGCACCGGCGCGAGAGTCAACGGGCGGATGGTAACACTAGACAAGGTATTAAAGAACGGCGACATTGTAGAAATATTGAACCAAAAAAACGGCCATCCCAGCTCCGACTGGCTGAATTTTGTCAAAACAAACGGAGCAAAAAACCGAATTCGGCAGTGGTTAAAGCGATCGCACCGAGATGAAAACCTCGCTCGCGGGCGGGAATTGCTAGAAAAAGAATTAGGCAAAAACGGCTTAGAATCCTTGCTGAAATCCGAACCCATGCAATCAGTAGCTCAGCGCTGTAACTACCACAGCGTCGAAGACTTAATCGCCGGTTTGGGCTACGGCGAAGTCACCCTAAATCTCGTAGTAAATCGCCTGCGAGATTTAGTAAAAGTGCAGCAAAAAATACAAGCTGCACCTGGAGGAACCCAGGAATTGCCGCAGCTAATACCGGCATCGACTGCACCGAAACCCGTACCGAGTTCATCTCCCAACAAATCGCCGATCGCAGGTGTAGAAGGATTGCTCTACCATATAGCAGGCTGTTGTTGTCCCCTTCCCGGCGAATCAATTATTGGAGTGGTGACTCGCACTCGCGGCATTTCGATTCACCGCCAAGGTTGTTCAAATGTCGAAAACGTACCGGGAGATAAATTAGTTCCCGTGAGTTGGAATTCCAGCAACCGCAACGAATCTCGCCCCGATACTTATCCGGTAAACATTCAAGTTGAAGCCCTAGATCGAGTCGGAGTTCTCAACGACATTTTATCGCATTTAAAAGACAACAAAGTCAACGTCCGCAGCGCCCAAGTCAAAACCTATCCCGGATTCCCCGCATTAATTGACTTGTGCATGGACATTCAGGATAAAGAACAGTTCGAGCGGACTTGTATGCAAATTAAAAAAATGAGCGATATTTTGAATTTGCGGCGGCTGAGCGAAGCTGAGTAAACAGATATAAGGCGATTTTATATCTGAGATTCTTCGACTTCGCTCGCGAACAAGTTTTAGATTTTAGATTGGAATTAGCTGTAGGGTGCGTCGCCCTTGAAAATCCTCAATAAAAAGCGACAATCGAGCAAGCGACGCACCTGTGCTTACAGGGTATAAGACGGCGGTTGAAACCGCGCGGCCTTCTTTATTTCGCCGGAGTTACCGGCTTTGACTCGCCCAACTTTTGCTGCAAAAACTGCCGCGCCACTTGGGCGGCATCCTCCTGTTTTCCATCAACTTGATAGTTGAGTTTCCGCATATCTTCCTCCGAGATTTTGCCGCCCAACTCTGCCAGCACTGGACGCAATTCAGGGTATTTTTCCAAAATTTGCGATCGCACAACCGGAATAGCTTCGTAGGGCGGAAAATAGTTCTTGTCATCTTTCAGGACTACTAAACCCAAACTTTGAATCAAACCATCCGTCGTACTACCAGCAATCACATCTACTTCTTTTTGTTGCAGCGCTTGATAAAGTAATCCTAACAGCAACTCCTTCGGTTCTTCGGCAAACTTAATCCCGTAAGTTTTAGCTAATCCGGGAAATC
The DNA here is from genome assembly GCA_038260455.1 of Chroococcales cyanobacterium. GTDB lineage: Bacteria > Cyanobacteriota > Cyanobacteriia > Cyanobacteriales > Microcoleaceae > Microcoleus. The sequence goes on from JBBSNU010000201.1 coordinate 6,368, forward strand.
CATCTTCTCTTTCTTTGAATTCCGGGCCGAAACCAGCGCGCAATTTTGGTGCAGCTTTTCCTAGTTGCGAGAGAGTTTGCAAGTTGAGTTTTTTGGCATCGTCTCCCCGCATAATAATCGCAAAACCGTTATTAAATCCCAGCGGTTGGGTCAATTCTGCTTGAAACTGTTTGGGATATTCTTGTTTGAGGTAATCGAGGACTTTTTTGGGGTCGGAAATTGGCTTTTGTTTGAGAATGTTGGTAAAACCTGTACCAGTATATTCGACGTACAAGTCGATTTTACCCGTTGCTAGGGATTGATGGCAAAGCGAGCCTCCGAGGTTGAGTTGGCGTTCTACTTTGATATCTGTTTTGGTTTCGATGTGAATAGCTAAAATTTCTGCTAGAATGATTTGTTCTGTAAAGTCTTTCGAGCAAATAACAATTTGTTTTTGAGAACTAGAATTGCAGCTTGTGACTGCAAACAAGCAAAGTAATGATAAGCAGGAAGATAAAAAATGGCTTTTTGATATTTTCATTGTTTTATTGTAACATTTATATATATAGATTCAGGAGAAAATATGCTATTGAGTGTCAGCGATACGATCCGCCAGCAGCGACAATTTTTTGCGACTGGGAAAACTAAAGATGTGGATTTTCGGATCGAACAACTCAAACATCTCAAAAGTGCGATCGTCTCCAATCAATCACGGATTGTCGATGCTGTCAAGGCTGATTTGAACAGGCCGGAGTATGAGGCTTATTTTGAAATTGCATCGATCGCAGAAGTTAATTATGCCATCAAAAACGTGAAATCGTGGGTGAAGCCGAAAAAAGTGCCGACATCGATCGATCAATTCCCCGCATCAGCCCGCATTTTCCCAGAACCTTTGGGTGTCGTTTTAATCATCGGGCCTTGGAATTACCCGTTTCAGCTCATGATATCACCTTTAGTCGGGGCGATCGCCGCCGGCAACTGCGCCATCCTCAAACCTTCAGAAATCGCCTCGCACACCTCCGAAGTTGTCGCGGATATGATTTCCAAAACCTTCGATCCCGCCTACATCTGCGCCATCGAAGGAGGAGTCGAAATCAGCAAACAATTATTAGCCGAAAAATTCGACCACATCTTCTTTACCGGAGGTACAAAAATCGGTAAAATAGTCATGGAAGCCGCCGCCAAACATCTGACACCTGTCACCTTAGAATTAGGAGGAAAAAGTCCTTGCATTGTAGACTCAGATATTCAAGTTGAATACACGGCTAAACGGATTGCGTGGGGGAAATTCATCAATGCTGGTCAAACCTGTATCGCTCCCGATTACCTGCTAGTTGATAAAAAAGTTAAACCAGCTTTAATGCAAGCAATTAAAGCAGCACTTCACGAATTTTACGGCGACGATCCGCAGCAAAGCCCCGACTATTCCCGAATTATCAATCAGCATCATTTAGGACGTTTGGCAGAGTTTATCAAAGACGGCGAAATTGTCGCGGGCGGCCAAACCAACGCCGAAGATAAATATATTGCGCCGACGGTAATCGACAAGGTTTCCTGGGATTCGCCAGTGATGCAGGATGAGATTTTTGGGCCGATTTTGCCAGTTTTGGAGTATGATGATCTCGGAGATGCGATCGCCCAAATCAACGCCCGCCCCAAACCCCTAGCTTTGTATTTTTTCTCAAAAGATAAAGAGAAACAAAAGCGAGTTTTGCGCGAAACTTCTTCCGGCGGAGTTTGCATCAACGACACGGTTATGCAAGTCGCAGTTACAACTTTACCTTTTGGTGGAGTTGGCGACAGCGGCACCGGTAGCTATCACGG
>JBBSNU010000202.1:0-8119 GCA_038260455.1 Chroococcales cyanobacterium
CCAATATTTGCCACAGTCGCCCCCAAACAGTTATGTTGCCCCACGAGCTACAAAACATTGTCCCAGAACCGACTCCAACGGCCGAAATTTTTCAGAGACACCAAGTTGTCCGCGAGTTTTACAACGAAGTTAAGTACCGTCAAGAATTTGAGCTTCATTGCCAGTGGTATTATGCTACAGCCCAGCAACACCAGCAGGAATTGCAGAAAATGCAGGGAGATTTGAATATCTTCGGTTGGTTCAACCGGGCACGGCACAAACATTAATAATTAAACAAAAAAGATGGTTTGTAGTAAGGACTTTAGTTCTGCCGATCGACTAAAAGCCCGATAAAAAACTGAATTCCTCACTACAAACTCTACAACATTTATAGCCTTTCGATCTCTCATATGAGGTACGCGAACGGCATAGGGCTATGGGCATAGGGCTATGGGCATAGGGCTATGGGCTATCCTCACTTTTTTGAGAACCGCTATATATGACCGGATTTGATATTGTCTTTGGGCTCCGGCTTCAACCGTTGAGAGTGCTAGACTTCCGAAGATATCAATTCGACTTCTTCTTCTTTGAAGTGAGCTCGAAATTTTTTGTCAAACTGAACTAAAACAGGCCAATTGGCACTGACTGGTCTGCCGTGCCATTCGTGAACGATCGCCACGACTTCTCCTTCCATACCCTTAATCTCAAATGGTTGACTGCGATTTTGAGGGTGGTGGTAGACAACAACAGAGTTTTTAACGGAAACGCGATCGCCAACTTTCATAAATTTAAAATTAGTGTTCTCTCTTCAAAACTCTACAAACCGTGCAAGTGCAGAACACCTGTACGGTTTGGGTACAGTCTTTTTATCTTCCCACACAAGTAGAGCGAAAACTCAAATAAAGTTAGCGGTTGTCTGTGGGTACTTCGATCGCCAGCCGCGAACCGAGGACGGCTTCAGTGCCGATCGACTCTGGATTGAAGTCCTGTCGCCCGATCGGCATTTAATACCATTTTGGGCGGGATCGTTTCCAATTCTGCAATCGAAAATCTAAAATCGAAAGTCTAAAGTGGTATTAATTGGTTCAACCAACACTCAACATCAACCGCCAGAGTTTGACCCAACTCCAGCAAATGCCGGATCGAACACAGCTCCCAGCCGCCGTTTGAACGGGTGATACCCAAGGCAACGACATCCACCTTATTTTCCTCCTTTGCCGCAGCTCGTCGTTGCAGCCAGCCCAAACACAGAGGCACTATTTGACTGTAGAGAGAATCGAAATACAGTTCTTGCGATTTGTCCAAACACAAACCCAGACTCAGCCGATCGCCCACAGCAATCAAACGCTCGATCGTGCCGATCTCAAATTCTAGCTCAACAGGGGAGCGTTTTCGATCGCCCGTTGCAGCTTGCAGCAGCGCGTCAAGAGTGCGCCAAACCAGCTTTTCCAAAATTTCCTTAACTTCGGGAACCTTCAACCGACAGCGGAGGTGGCCGGCTTCAGTGGCGATCGCCTCAATTTCCGCCAACAGCGACTCCGCGTCCTCCGTTTCCAGTTCCAAAGCCTTCGCCGCCGTCAAACAGCGGTGTCCCAAAGCCACCTCAGCAGCCACCTGCAACTCTACCGGCACCGGCAACTCGTCGCGGTGGAAAGCCATCATCACCCCGTAATTTTCCCGGTAAACCTGAGTGTAAAGCTGATCCAAGCGAGTCAAATTTTCCTGACTCAGCAACTGCACGATCCGGTGGCGTTCCTCAGCGAACAAATCCCGCAAGCTAAACGACTGATCCCCAAACAACCGTACCATTTCCAGAATCGCGTGGGCCGCCGAAGCTTCTTGCAGAACTTCAAACAACCGGTCTTTCAGCATCGTGTAAGACCGGCGGCTGCCAAAAGGCTGAATGCAGCAGTGGAAGTCCCACCCCCCGAGGTAGAACGCAGCAAACACAAAAACCTCTGTTTCCCGCGTAATTTCCGAGGTTAACTGCAATTGACCCACAGCCAGAGTCATCGAGCCCATGCGCTGAATTTGAAAATCTTGCTGTTGGGCCTGATAGCAGTAAACTCGCTGTTGGCGGGGATATTTGGCAAACAGAGAACTAATGGCGTAGTGGGCTGCTACTTGTCTGAGGCTAACTTGGGCCGTTGTTACCTGTTGGCGGTAAACTTCTGCCCCTGTTTTGAAACAGTCAACGTTGCTGGGAATCAGGGCCAGCCGATCGATAAAATCCTTTTCTAGCTGTACGCCCGTAACTTCCCCCGCCAATTCCAGCGCCCGGGCCGCGTAGCGCAAAATTTGCACACCTTCGGGGCGAGAGATTTCCTCAAAAAACCAGCCGCAGCTAGTAAACATTAACAAAGTGTGGCGCTGCATTTCCAGCAACCGTAGCGCGTCCACCTGTTCGGCTGCATCAAGTTCGCGAACTTGATGGCGTTCGAGGAAACTATCAACATTCGCGGGCGATCGATCGCGAATCACATCAATATATTCATCTCTGGCCTTCCACGGATCGCGAAACAGCTTGCGCCCTGCTTCCTCATAAATCGGAATCAATCGATCGCGTAGCCAATTTAGAGTATCCCGCAAAGGCTTGCGCCACAGGAGATGCCACCCGCCACCGCCACCGCAGCCACAATCATCTTGCCAGCGATCGACCCCGTGAGAGCAACTCCAAGCCGTCACCGGTTTGAGTTCCACTTCCCAAGTGCTCGGATTTTGACTTAAGTAATGAGCAAAATTCGTCACCGTCCAGCCGCGCTGGGGAAACTCTTCTGTGAAGGCGTAGGCGAGGCATTTTTCGGTACTGTTTTTGTGATGGCCGAAAGTTTCGCCGTCTGTCGCCACGGAGATTAATTGGGCCGGTCGGTGGTCTCCCCGCACTGCTTGACCCAAGCGCCCCGCCAAGTGGTGGCTGCTGCTGAGAACGTCATTGAAGCCCATATCCCGCGATATCGGGCCGTCGTAGAAAAAGATATCGATGTAGGGACTGTTTGGTGTTGGGGCTGCCGAATGCTGGCCGTCTCTGCGGCCCAAGTAGTGAGAGCTCAGCGGCGAAAGTTGGAGGTCAGCCATCAACCGTATTTCCGGCTTCAAATAGCAGCGGTAGGGGCGAGTCGGATCGATTTGACCGCCGCCGACTTCGTGCCATTCGCCATCTGTTTCTGCTTCTGCTGCTTGGTTTTGACCGATTAGCGGGCGGCAGCGTTCGGCTTGGGAGGGGGCTAAGACAATGAAGCGGATGCCTTCAGCTACTAAAACTTCCAGGGTGGCGTAGTCTACGGCGGTTTCGGCGAGCCACATTCCTTCGGGATCGCGATCGAATCGGTCGCGAAAATCTGCGATTCCCCAGCGAATTTGGGTATATTTGTCTCGCTCGTTCGCCAGCGGCATGATGATGTGATTGTACACTTGGGCGATCGCGTTTCCGTGACCGGACAGGCGCTGACAGCTTTTGCGATCGGCTTCCAGAATCCGCTGGTAAACTTCCGGATCGTAGCGTTCCAGCCAACTCATCAACGTCGGGCCGATGTTGAAGCTGAGATATTCGTAGTTGTTGACGATCCCGGCGACTTCCCCGCGGTCGTTGAGTATGCGCGCAAAGGCGTTCGGACGGTAGCATTCGCGATCGATGCGTTCGTTCCAGTCGTGGAATGGTTCGGCGCTGGCTTGGCGTTCGATCGCGTCCAGGTAAGGGTTTTCTCGGGGCGGTTGGTAAAAGTGACCGTGAACCGTCACGCACACTCCTGTTGCTGTAGCCGTGCTGCTTTGGGTTGGGGCCGTTCCCCCTGGCGCAGACACGGCTATCGCGTCGGACTGAGTTGTAGAAATCGAAACCATGCGATCGAATCCTCAAGTAGTTAATGACAATAAAATCAGCCTCATTAGTAACTTAAACCTTACGCAGCAGGCGTTTGGGCTAGGCATCAGTTGCGGCTAAGTTTGGGCAGACAATTATTTGATACATTTGTAGTATTGCGAGCAAAGCATTCGTTCCAAGATGCAGAGCGTCGATCCCTGGGTTTTTCTGTCTGTGCTTTGCTGTTGAAAGAGTTAAAAAAGGTAATTTTTCCAGCTTTTTGGCACTTTCCACCCATTTCGGGTTAGTGCTTGCAGGGGCTGCTTGTTGAGATTTTGATTTACATTGCTGGATTTTAAAGTCTTATTCATTAAATAGCAAGTTTTCCCCGGAAAAATTTCATGTTTGGCGATCGAGCCAGGGATGGCAATTGTGCGGGTAAATGTAATCCCACATTCCGCACTTCAATTTGTAGTATACCTAGTAATACAAAAATTATGAGTTATTTGACGTTTTATTTGCGTACAAATACTTGGTTTTTTGGTTTTTTGGTGTTTGCCAAACTACCAAACAGGTGTAATGATTACACATTACATTTTGAAGTGCGGAATGTGGTTTTGACATCACCAAGCGCGACATTTATACCGCAGTTATGATATCTTTTTAAGTATAACAAAATTTTCATTCCCTAGAATCAGCTATTCCCAAAAAAACCCATACTCACCCACAAGGGAAGTACAGGAGTCTCAATCAATCTAATGTCTTCCCCATCGGCTACTTGCCATGATCCTCAAACCCCAATCTTTTGTCTCCTTCCTGACTGGGTTCGCTGTTTCCCTAGGAGTCGTGCTAACCCTCCCTCAATCCACCTCCGCCCAAAATCCGACATTTGAAAATAGTAGATTTTTTTGTGGCAGCAGCAACGGTAAACCCACAACCCTCGTGCGCGGCACAAGAAGAAATTTCCGCTAATTCGCTGGACGGATAACTCTTTTCCTCCGCCTTGGAATCCCCAGCAGCGCTGCGAGGAGATTTCTCAAAGATTGCAGCGGTTTCACGATAACCAAGTCCTTAATTATGTTGCTGCTAAAATGTGGGGCGGTCAACCCGTATTGTGCATTACCAATGTCCGAGGTGGTCAGTGTCGGTCAGACGGACTGTTAGTAACTCTCAAAACAGGAACCGACTTGCAGCGGACTCTCCAACGGCTGAGGAGCAATCTTGAAGGAGGAGCAGATCGATCGCCCCTCGAACTCAGCGGCAATGAAGCAATTACTTACATGAATGGCGAAGCTTACCTCGATATTAACAAATTGCTGCCAGAAGAAGATGAAGCACCGCCAAGAATCTTGAGATAGCGATCGTGTTCCGCAGTCAATGCCAATGGAGCTCTATTCTAATGTGGATTGCTTGTTTGGGCGGTTTCATTATTCCCGTCCCCGCATCCGCGCCGGATGTCAGAGTGTTACTCCCACAGCAAGCATCTCAACCTTCCGTCAAACAACTCGAACAATTAGCAAGGTCGATCGCAGTTAAAGTGCGATCGAAAGATGTCTTGGGTTCGGGAACTTTGATTCGCAAACAAGGCAATGTTTACACAGTAGTCACCAACGAGCACGTACTCGTAGCAGGCGACCCGCCCTATGCCATAGAAACACCCGATCGCAAAATCCATCCAGCCGTTAAAATCACCGCAACTTCTCTCAAAGGCAAAGACTTAGCTTTATTGCAATTTCGCAGCGACGGTACGAATTATGCTGTAGCATCTTTCGGCTCTGCGCCAGCCATTGGGGAGCAAGTATTTGCTGCCGGATTTCCCTTTGCAGAGACAACATCTAATCCTGCCATTTCTGCCCTCGCCAAAGATGGATTTGTCTTTAAAACAGGTCAGATTTCCTTAGTATTAGACAAACCTTTGCTGAGGGGATATCGGATTGGATATACAAACGATTTAGAAAAAGGCATGAGTGGAGGGCCCCTGCTAAATAGTCGCGGGGAAGTAGTCGCAGTCAACGGAATACACGCAGAACCAATTTTAGATACTGCTTACACTTATCAAGACGGTTCCCAGCCCAGCGCCTCCCTGCGGCAACAGATGCGGCGCTACAGTTGGGGAATACCGATCGAGAATTTGGTACAGTTAGTGCGATCGCCCCCAACAAATCTCAACCGCTTCTCATAGCCTTTCTCACAAAAATGAGGTACATCTAAACCTGTGTTCCCAAGTAAACTATATGTCATTGCGAGCTTCTGAGCCGTAGGGTGCGTCGCCATCGACCATCCTCAAAAAAAAGCGACCATCTCATAGCGACGCACCTCTTCCATACGCGAGCGAGCGTCTTAACCGTAGGGTGCGTCGCCATCGACCATCCTCAAGAAAGAGCAACAATCTAATAGCGACGCACCTCTTCCATCGCGAGATTGCTCGTTACCAGGCTCTGCCTGGTAATGCAGATCCGGAGGCTCTGCCTCCTTTTTTCTTGCAACTTACAGGAGAGAGGACTGTAGGAGGTGTTTAAGTTATTAAGTTTTCGATCCTTAGCGAAGCAATCGCCTAGACAATCGCCGCTTTTTTCAATGTCATTGCGAGCCTCTTAGTCTGAGCCGTAGGGTGCGTCGCCATCAACCATCCTCAAGAAAGAGCAACAATCTAATAGCGACGCACCTCTTCCATCGCGAGATAAAAAAACAAATCCAACATTTTTGTCGTAGTGAGCCTCTTAGTCTGAGCCGTAGGGTGCGTCGCCATCAACCATCCTCAAGACAGAGCGACAATCTAATAGCGACGCACCTCTTCCATCGCGAGATAAAAAAACAAATCCAACATTTTTGTCATTGCGAGCCTCTTAGTCTGAGCCGTAGGGTGCGTCGCCATCAACCATCCTCAAGACAGAGCGACAATCTAATAGCGACGCACCTCTTCCATCGCGAGATAAAAAAACAAACCCAACATTTTTGTAGCAAATTTTTTGACAAATAATATTAAAAATACAACAATGAATTTCCCCCACAAACTCCCAGCCGCCCTCACCGGAGCAATAATTATCCTCGCCCAACCTCAATTTGCTGCGGCCCAGTTATCCCCCCAGCAAGTCGAAGCAATTGGCCGAGAAATCACCGTCCGCATCGACGGCAGCGGTGGCGGTTCAGGAATAATTATTGACCGCAAAGATAACACATACTTCGTCCTCACCAACCATCACGTAGTCAGATATCCAGACCGCTATGAAATCCAAACCTCTGACGGCAGTCGCTATCAGACTTATAAAATGGAAGAATTACCCGGATTCGATTTAGCATTAGTCCAGTTTCAGAGCAATAAAAACTATCGCGTTGCCGACTTAGGAAATTCCGATCAATTAACCGGAGGAGCCAAGGTTTACGCCACCGGTTTTCCCGTGCCAGCCCCTGGAAGAGAACAGCGCAGCTATCAGTTTGCACCGGGCCAGTTTCAGCGTGACCAGCCGGGTGGAGACAATGGCTATACAATGGTCTACAACAGCGAAGTCATCCCCGGAATGAGCGGTGGCCCGGTGCTCGATGGAGTCGGTCGAGTAGTCGGGATTAACGGGCGGTCTTGCAGCGGTTTGAGGTTGGGAATTCCCATTAATAGTTTTTTGGCAAATAAGCGCAATTTGCGGCAGCTACAGGATATTTCTGCGGACAATACGCGATCGCCTAGCGGTGAGGATTTACTAAACTTAGGAGGGGCGAAGGCTGATAGAGGAGACTACCAAAGTGCGATTAGCGAGTATCAAAGAGCTTTGCAGATTTGTCCCGATAATCCTGATGCTTACTACCGCATAGGTGCTGCTCAATACAGCGCGGGGAATAAGCAAGCAGCTATTGAGAACTTTAATCAGGTGATTCGGATTAATCCGAACAATGCAGATGCTTATGTGTTTCGGGGTGCTGTCCGCTCTGAACAGGGAGATAAACAGGGGGCAATATCCGATTATAACGAAGCCATTCGCCTCAATCCTAACTTTGCTCTTGCCTACAGTAATCGGGGTAATCGCCGCTCTGAACAGGGAGATAAACAGGGTGCGCTCGCTGATTATAACGAAGCCATTCGCCTCAATCCTAACTATGCTATGGCCTACAACAATCGGGGCTTTGTCCGCTCTGAACAAGGAGATAAACAGGGGGCAATATCCGATTTTAACGAAGCTATTCGCCTCAATCCTAACTATGCTATGGCCTACAACAATCGGGGTATTTTCCGCTCTGAACAGGGAGATAAACAGGGTGCGCTCGCTGATTATAACGAAGCTATTCGCCTCAATCCTAACTTAGCTGAAGCCTACGTCGGTCGGGGTATTTTCCGCTCTGAACAGGGAG
>JBBSNU010000203.1:0-8065 GCA_038260455.1 Chroococcales cyanobacterium
CGGCAATTTGCCATGATTGCCGCCATTTCGTGGTTGAAGTAATAAGGTGATTGGATAATAACTTCGTCTCCCGCCGAGGTGATGGCGAGAATGGCGTTGGTAAATCCCATGTTGCTGCCGGCGGTGACAACAATGCAGTTTTTATTGTTAATTTCTATGCCGTTATCTGTTTTTAGTTTGGCTGCGATTGCATCTTGTAATTCTGGGATTCCTTCAACGGCTTTGTATTTGTGATTGTCGGGATTTGCGAAGAATTCGGGAATTTTGTTAAATGATTCTTGGGGCGGATTGTAGTAAACTATGCCTTGTCCTAATGATATTGTTCCCGGATTTTGCCGAATTAATTCGCCTACTACTGGGATGATTGGTGATTGTACCGATTGCATTCGAGTTTGGTGATTGTTCATAATATATTATAGGGCAATACCGTTCAGTTAGAATTGTCATTGCGAGGAACGTTAGCGTAAGCGATCCGTTCGCCGAAGGCGTTCCCGTTCCCCGTAGGGGTTCCCGAAGGGTAGGGTAGGAAAGCAATCGCAGAGTCTATTTTTTATATCGCTTTTACTCTCTTGAGGTCTGATCTGAACTGTATTGTATCATAGATAATTTTAGAGGCAAATTTATACAGTAGACTTCTTGCATAAATCTTTGATTGATAGAGCAACCGCAGATGTAAAGCAGATTAACGCAGATTAACGCAGATGATTTCGAGATAATTTGCGATTTTTGCCAGAAGTCTAGTAAGGTGCGTCAGGCGACAATTGTCTGTCTATCGTCTCCATATTATCACCTGACGCACCCTACAAGAAATACGAACTTTTTTACAATACAATTAAACTCTTTCTATTTCTATTCTAGAGCCTTGCGGCGACTTAAATACTTTAACTTGGGCGGGCAATCTTTCACCCAATCCTCGAACGTGGGTAATCACTCCAATCAGCCTTTCTCGCTGCCGCAAAGATTCTAAAATTTGAGTAACGCTTTCGAGAGTTTCTGCGTCTAAAGTGCCGAATCCTTCATCGAGAAATAAGCTGCCCAATTGAGCTCCTTGAGATAGTTTTTCTGATAAAGCTAAAGCCATTGATAGGGAAGTTGCAAATGTTTCGCCGCCGGAAAGGGTGCGGACTCGTCTAGCTTCGCCGCCGTTCCAATTATCTGTTACCCAGTATTCACCTTCTTGATTTTTTAACTGGTAGCGATTGTCGGTTAATTCTTGCAAAATTACGGTGGCGCTGCCGACTAATTCTGCTTCTAAATGTTCTAAAATATAGGATTGAAATTCGTTTGATTTCAGATTTTGCGCTAATGTGTGGTAGGTTTGCTCTTGTTCTGCGAAATTTGTGATTTGCTGCGACAGTCTTTCGGATTGTTCGAGGGTTTGGGCTGCTACTTGTACCCACGCTAAAAGCTCGGTGCGGTTGTTGTTGGCTTGTTTGAGGTTTTCTTGGGCGGTGTGTTTTGCAGATCGCACTTGTGCTAAAGTATCTTCATCGGTAGTTCGACCCGCGATCGCCTCGCTCAAATCTTTCGCCCGCGTCTCTAGCTGAATTTTTGACTCCCGCACGGATCGAATCGCATTTTCCCACTGCGATTGTTCGTTAACTAATGTCACCGCTGCTAAAAAAGTCTCTTCGGTGAAATCAGCCGCTGTTAATTTTGCCAACCAATCCAAGTTTAGCTGCTGTTTCTCAGCCTGAGTTCGTGCAAAAACTTCTCCCGCTTGTTGCTCTCTTTCTGCTGCTTGAATAGCAGTATTTTGAGTAAGTTGATAAGATTTTTCGGCAACTTTCAGCAGAGTTGCCAACTCTTGCTTGTCTGTTTCTAAAGCTTGTGCTAAATTAACATAAGGTTGATATTCGGTAATTTGATAAAGCGCGTTGACACAACTTTGCAACTGCTGCTGTCGGCGGTCAAATTCGGCGATCGCATCTTGATATTCTTGCTGTTTAGCAGCTTTTGTTGTCGATTCAAAATTTAATCTTTGTTCGTAATTATTATATTCCAAGGATGCGATATTGAATTGCTGTTCGGTTTCTCGGTATTGGCGATCGCTCTCTTTAAGGATTGCCAACTCCTGCTGCAACTGCGACACTTCCCATTCTCGCTCCTCCAGAATTTCCGAGATTTGCTGCTGCAATTCGTCAACTCTTTTCGCCGTCAATTCCAACATTTGAGCAATTTCTGACTGTTTTTGCTCGCAGGATGAAATTGCACTTTTTCCCTCAGCCACTGCCATTTGAGCCGATTGAAAAACCTGATTTGCTGCCGCCAGTTTCCGGCGCAAACCAGCGACATCTACAATCTTAGAAATCGGCAAAGCAGGGAGCAAATCGCTCTCAGGATGCACCCCGCCGCACACCGGACAAGTATCGCCAGAATTCAGCGACATTCTGACAGCAGCAACAGTCTCTAAACGCGCCGCTTCCGCATTAGCAGTTTCCGCCGCTTCTAACTCCTCGCTGCACTCTTTGAGCCGGATTTCTGCCGCTGCTAAATTAGTGGTAACTTCGACATAATTATGTTGAGCGCTTTCTTTTTCTGCCAGAGACTTATCCAACATTTCCTGCTGACTTTTTCCCTGCTTTGCAATAAGCTGAAGTTCCACTAATAAAGGTGCAATTTCCTGCAACTGCTCTAAACGCTTTCCTCCCGACGAAGACTGTTCGAGCAGTACCGCTGCTCTAGTAACTCGAAAACCCGCATTTTGAATTTTAATGTTAGTAGCTTGCAATTCTTTTTCTGCTGCTTGAAAAAAGCGGAGTTTTTCCTGTTGTCTTTTTTGGGCGATCGCAACTTCTTTTTCTAATTGAGCGCGCTGTTCTTCATATACTTTAGCAGCAGCCAGAGCATCTTCACGAGCCTTAAATTGTGGTGCGAGTGCCTCTGCTTTGGCTTTAGCCTCGTCAAGTTGCTGTTGCTCTGCCGCCAACTCGCAGCGAGCTTTAATTAATAGTTCCCGCGCTGATTGAGCGGCTTTTTGGGCAGTTTCATGCTGACTGCGAGCCGATCGCACTAAAGCCCAATCTCCCTGTAAATGATTGGCAGCTTGCGCTCTTTCCAAACGCCGTGCTAAAATTTCAATATCGGCGGAACTAGCATTTAACTCAGCCAATTTTTGTTGCAATTCTTGCCACCGAGCGATTTGTGAAAATAGCTGCTCTTCTTCGTCTAACGCTTTTTGAGCTTTCATCACGGCGCGCTCGAACTCAGGTAACTGCTGCTCTAAAATCCCAAGTTGCGATCGCTTCCCGGCCACCTCATCCGCCGTCGGCGCGCTCAAGTCAGCTAACTGCCTTTCCACCATTTCCCGTTCCTGTTTCAGCAACTTTGCGAGTTCGTTTGCTTCCTTCCGCATTTGCTCAAAAATCTCAAATCCCGCTAGCTGCCGCAAAATTTCCCGGCGCTTAGAAGTATCCCCTTTAATAAACTCATCAAACTTTCCTTGAGGCAAAATAATTGCTCGCGTAAAAGTATCAAAATCCATTCCTAAAATTTGTTCTATCGTATTTTGCACTGCAACAATACTCGTCCCCAAAGTTTCCCACTCGCCGTTTTGCCAGCAGTCCAAAATCACCTTATTTTCAGGAGTTTTTGGACGAAAACGCCATGTCCGCGTCACCCGATACTGGGCAGAACCCACAGCAAAACGTAACTGCACCTTTAAATTTTTACTACCTTGACTTGCCAAATCGCTTACTTGTTTGCCGCTGCGAGTTGTCGTACCAAAAAGCGCGTAAGTCATCGCATCTAGCAGCGAAGATTTGCCCGCACCCGTAGCACCAGTAATTGCAAACAAATCGAGTTGAGAAAAATCTAAACGCTGTTCCCGGCGGAAGCTTGTAAATCCTTCGAGTAAAAGTTCTAGTGGACGCATAAACGATTTTAGATTTTAGATTTTGGATTTTAGATTTTGATGATTATGTCATTGCGAATGGTAACGCTTGTAGTGGAGTCTCTATGGGAGCATCTGTGTTTTGCATTTATAGTGCTGTAATATCTCCCGTATTGTACAACTCGCGAGCGGGGACGCTCGCACTACAATTAAAAAATGCTTTTTACAAAGCCGGAGATGCTCCCGTCTCGATCGCCCTAAATTCCCCTTAAAAAAGAAAGTAGGCGTTGACGAAAGAGAAGGCTCTTGTCCCCCCTTATTAAGGGAGCATCGGGAGCATCGGGAGCATCTCATTTTCGCAAAAAGGATGTTTTTTTACAGTGCGAGCGTCCCCGCTCGCGTGCTGTCTAAAGCACGCGAGCGGCGAGGGCACTACAAATACAAAACACAGATGCACCCGGACGATCGACCTACGTGTGGCGATCGAGCAACCAATTTAACTATTAACTGTTTCCTTAAACTTCTTGTACAAATCCTGAAATCCCTCCAAAACAGCGGTTTGCGGTGTCGTTCCCAAACGGTTTTGATAATAGTTGCAGAACTCTGCCGCCGGATCGAAATTGTTGGGATCGATATTAGTGATTTCCGTGGGTTCTAGCGGTGCATCCCGATAGCGCGGTTCAATCAACAACGCTTGAGAACAAATTTGCCGCACGCGATCGGCTAATCCGATTTGCGGGCTGTCGAGTTCCACAATTACCTTCAAGAAACCAGGATGATATTGATGAGCTTCTAAAACAGCATCAAGATTGTCATTATCACATTGAAGCACTTTTAAGGGTTTGTGGCAAGCCACAGGTTTAAATTCTACCTTAGCCTGACTTCCCGGATCAACTTCTATCAAACAAAATCCTTTTTCCTGTTCGGCTTCTCCGAAATCTAACTGAATCAAAGAACCGGAATAATAAGCTAGGGAATTCTTAGCAATGCGCTGGTGGATGTGGATGTGTCCGAGGGCGACATACTGAGCTTCTGGCGGTAGAGTTTGCGATGACAGCAGGTATTTTTCTCGCGTGTAATAAGCGACTTCGGATTTGGCTAAGCGAGCGCCGTCAATACTCATGTGTGCCATCAGCATATTCACCGTATTTTCGCGAAAATCTGTGGTTAAATTTTGCAATAAATCTGCTACAATTTCGCGGTAATCTTGGCGGCGGTTAGCGTCGCCGGAGTGCCAGAGAGAATTAGCATCTAACAGTCTTTGTTCGGAAGCAAAAGGCATTGCTCCCACGCAAAGTTTACCACTTTTTGTATTGAGAGTAATCGTGCCACCGTCTGCCGATCGCCTGGGTTTACCTAAAGCGCGAACGCCGGCGAGGGATAGCAGTTGGGCGATGCTGTCGATGCGGGATGCGGAATCGTGATTGCCGGCGATCGCAATTGCGGGAATTCCGGCGGCTTGGAGCTCGCAGAAAAAGTGATAGGCAATGCGCTCAGCGTAAGCTGGAGGGTTGGGAACGTCAAAAATGTCGCCGGCGACCAACACGGCATCGACATCGAGCTCTTTGGCTTGTTTCAAAATCTGTTCGAGGGCGATCGCAATTTCCAAAGTGCGATCGATCCCTCGAAAACGTCGTCCCAAATGCCAGTCAGCAGTATGAATTATTCGCATAGTAAGTAGAAGGAAGAAGGAAGAAGGAAGAAGGAAGAAGGAAGGAAGAAGGAAGGAAGAAGGAAGAAGGAAGAAGGAAGAAGGAAGAAGGAAGAAAAGATGAACAGAAAGTTTTTTGGCGAGCCGTATTTTATGTTTAATTAGGTGAATTGATAGTGGATTTATTTATAAAGTGTACAAGTTCATTTCATACGGGATGTATTCTATCACTTATCTTCAACAGACGGACGGTTAACTCGAATCAGCATACCTCTCAAGGTTTCCAGATTAGCAATAGCCTCATCAATCCGCGCCGCCAGCCGCTCCCTATTTGAATCATCTTTACAAACAATGATACCAGCATGGTCTGGTTGTAATGTATGCAGCTTGATAAAATGACGGCGATTGAGCGTTAAAATAGCGCGGTCAATACTCAATGCAAAAGCTAATACTTCTTCATCAGAAATTTTTTGATTAGCATTTCCTGCTTCCTGTACTGTCAGGACATCGTGACCTAAAGTCCTTAGAAATTCCACAACTCGCTTTGGATATTGTTCATCTGCATAAAAAAATGCCACTTTTCAATCATCCTCATTTTCTTGAATTGCTGTTTCAATCTCGTCAGGATATGCCTCAGCATAAGCCCAAGCATTCGCCAAGTCAGCGGCACGCAGAGTCGGATAATCTTCTAACAGTTCAGATTCCGAAATACCTAAACGGCGAGCATTCACCAGCACCCAAACAGGAATGCGAGTTTGTCCGATACAAGCATCGCCACCACATACGCCGGGAGTCTTTTGAATTCCAGACCAAAAGTTGGTTAAACTTTGGGCTAAAAATTGTATCGCTTGAGTCTTTTCTTCGGGACTTAGCGCCAGGAGTTGCGGTTGCAATTCTTTCAGTGTCATGTTCGCAGTTATTGAATTCATAAATATTAACTTATTGTGGCATACAAGTATTCTAGCAGTGAGTAAATCAAAATTTTCATGGCAGTTCTGGATCGATACCAAAGAAACCGGGTTTTTACGGGAATTCAAGGTGGGAAAGCCATATTTTCGTGAAAAATCCGGTTTCGACGCACTCGCGGGTAAGTTTTGTCTCATTCAACAGGTTTCACCTCGTGAAACCGAGTATAATCAACCACCCGCCCGCCATCCGGCGTTCTCAAAATAATATCTACAAACCGCATATTCCACATAATTTCCGACGCTACAAAAGAATGTCGCGCGTTAATAGTTTGCGAAACTGTTTCGTCAATTCCCGTGAGCGTAATTACAATTTCCGCTTCCTGCTCTATCAAGTCTTTAGCAGTAAGTTGGTACAAAGGACTGCTCTCATCAATTGCGTGCATTACCGTCCAAGTTAAGGAAAAAATACGAGATTGATTCCGCATTAATTGCAAATCGTAAAAACGCCGCATATATTCTCCTTCCGATGTTACTTCGTCGCGGATAAAAGTAACTCCCTGCTGCGCTTCTAAAATTTGGTTTAAGCGCTGATTTCCCGCGCGATACATCAGAGTGGGAACGCCGTTGAAAGGAGCGATTACTGCTACGCGGCTGAAGATAACTCTAGCGGTTGGCCTGGAAAACTTTGAAAAAGCCAGTCCCGTCACCATCGCCACTGCCCACAAACCAAAAAACGCTTCGATCGCGACTATAGTATTAGCGTACTCCGTGCTGGGATACATTGCGCCGTAGCCGATCGTCGCCATTGTTTGCACGCTAAAATAAAAGGCATCTTTCAAAGAACCAGGCCGAGCATTAGCAATGCAATCTCCTCCCGCCAAGTAAGCTAAGGCAAATAAACTATTCATAACTAAATACGAGAGACAAATCAGAATAAAAAATTGCGGCCAAGAAAGAGTTAGCAGTTTGTGGTAGAGGTCGGCAAAATGCAGGCGAGGTATTCCCAACTTAACAATATTTAAGGTGCATTTTTCTTTTCGGCTGACTAAACGAGGCTGTCGCGGGCGGTTGCGGTGCATTTTCATTGCGATTTGTAACTGCTGCTGTTTCAATTTGTAACTATTGCTAGGAGCGGGAAAACTTATCCTTTAGACTGATTTCTAATTCCAAAAATTAAGATCGCAGCGGAGTTGAAAATGGTTGAGCTTAACTGGCGTGACTGTGTGGTGATGGTTTCTTTTGTGGCTTCAATTGCGGGTCTGCTACTGCTGGGCGACAAGCGCGAGTCGAAGCTGGCAGGCGATCGTACTTTGAACGAAGAAATGTTGATTGAGATGAGCTTTACTTACTGGATAGTTTACTGCATCTCTGTCTTTGGGCTGAAACTTCATTTACCAGAGGATAGCTGGTTATTGCTCAGTTTGAAGCTGACTACTGTTCTTTCTTACTTGTTGACTGCTTCTAGCATCCTCAGCTTGCCGCTGCAACGCATGTCTGTCAGACGAGTTGAAGATTGAAAACCACGGGTTTGTAGTGAGGATTTTAGTTTTTACCGATTGGATTGAAGAAGGACTGAAGTCCTCACTACTGGGAGCATCTCAGTTTTGCAAAAAGGATTTTTTTTATTATAGTGCGAGCGTCCCCGCTCGCGTATTGTACTCGCGAGCGGGGACG
>JBBSNU010000204.1:0-8064 GCA_038260455.1 Chroococcales cyanobacterium
CCCACCTATGGACATTCCTCAGACAGTGCAATTTGTCGATGAAGCTGTCTGCACCAAGACAGGCAAACATCTAAATGACTTGCAGCGCAGAATAATCACGGGAATACTGAAGAATCAAAAGTATGCTGACGTTGCAGAAACTCATGGTTATAGCGACAAGCACGTTAAAAAAGTCAGTCACGAGCTTTTGCAAATGTTATCTGATATCTTTGGCGAACAAGTTAAGAAAAGTAATCTTGAATCTGTTTTAGAACGGCAAATAAATCTTAAGATTATTGGCAATAAAACTGGTAACAAAAGCACTCAACAAAATATTATAGGTATTGGCTGTATAAACAGTTGCCCTGATAGCTCTACTCCTACCCCAGATCAAAGTCAGCCCGCAACACCTGACTTTCATGGCAATAATCAAGCTAATTTTGAAAAAATTGGTAAATTACGGCAGTTTGGCTTGAGCGACGAGCAAATTGCAGAGGTGCTAGAACTACCTTTGAATGTGGTTAAGCAGGTGGATTTTGAGGAGTAAGTCTGCGCTATTTGCGACTTTTACTGGCTGGGCGATCGCACTTAGTTTTTTTGTTATAATCATCGAAGGTTGGCTTATTGAATTCAAATAAAATATCCCCAAATATTTTAAGCTAGGAGAATCAATTGAAAATCAAAATTATCATCCACGAAGCAGAAGAAGGCGGATACTGGGCAGAAGTTCCTGCTATTCCTGGCTGTGCAACACAGGGAGATACCTTTGAGGAATTGCTGCAAAATCTCTAGGTCGCAATTGAAGGTTGCCAAGCTTGTAGATATTGAATCCATCGAGACAAATGAGCGACACAGAATTATGGAGATTGCGATACAAACTCCATGTCTGGCAAAGAGTTAGGGAAGCTGCTAGAACGTAATGACTAGATATTATTAAACAAATTATTATGTCCAACCGATACTGTCTGTTACATCAGATTTATCTAAAGGGAACCCAAGTAAAGGGTTATTTAATTTTCATTTTTTGCAGAATCTGCTCGCCGCGCCTAGCAGCAACTTGCGGCCAAGCCAACTCCAAAGCTCGCTTGCGGGCGGAGGCTCCCATCTGAGCGCGCAAATCAGGAGAATTAGATAATTTTCGCAGTCCCTCCACCCAGGCGTCAGTATCGTAGGGTTCAAGAATTATGCCGTCAATGCCATCACGCACCACACCGCCTCCTCCCATTGGCGAAGTAAGAATGGGCAAACCATGACCCATTGCCTCATAGATGACGAGTGCGCTACCTTCCTCAAGACTGGGAAACGCAAAAAAGTCAGCTTCGCGATAGGCAGAACTGTAGTCCACAGCATAATCAAATTGAACTACATCAGGACGTTTCAGCCAATGACTGCAAGTTTGAGCGATCGCAGGCTCCATTGAGCCAAAAATTGTCAGCGTTCCCTTAATCCCAGCTAGCTCCCAAGCCTTCAAAAGCAAATGAACCCCTTTGCGGACGCAGGCAAAACCTAGGAAAAGGATGTTAACTTCATCCTGGGGCGGTTTTTGAGATTGATAATTGGGGAAACGATCGGGCCACCAACCTTCTGTCGTTACAAGTAGTTTCTCTTCAGGAACCCCGACTTTTTGAAACGATTTTGCTACTATCGGACTAGGACAAAACAGAAAATCAATTAGCTTGAGTTTTTCCTTTTCATCCTGAATATTTTCTGGAGTAATGCTGTGTTGAGGTTCCAATCCCAAGCGAGAGTAAGCATCGTCAAGGATTCTCTTAGCTTCGCCTTGATAACTATTAACTCCCTCCATAACAATTGGCTTGCTCTGCTTGTTAACGCTCTTTACAAAATCTAATGATATACCAGGCCACAAGTATGCCACATCAAAATCTTTGAAATCTTTGAGAAAACGCTTTTCTGTCTTGATTATGGGAAGATTAGGGCTGCTGTAATATAGTTTTTTCAGAAATGACGGAATTGCTTCAACTACATTGGGGTCGCGACATTCGCGATCGCAACTCGGGACAACCATGCGAGCCTTCAGCTCAGGGCCTTGCCATTCTTTGCACACTGAAAAAAATACGTCGCTGATTCCTCGGTTAGTGGAATGTATTGGGAATAAGGCAGTCAATTTTAACATATAGCGGTTTTTGGGTTTCCAGAGGTATGTAATTAGATCTGAAAAGCTTGACAACACAGGGTTTCGGCGTACCTCATGTTGTTGAGAAAGGCTATAACACAATACGGTTGGGTTAACGCTCTAAGACGAATTGAATCTCACGAATTTACGGGAGATACAGGCATCTTTTAGAAGCTAGATTGTTCAGATCTGAACTGTATTGGGCTATAACATGAATCTTCAAAATTACTCAACGGCGTCAGGATAATTAAGTAGGTCAACCTAATTAAACGTAAAAAGCGATATCGCTGTTTTGCTCTCCTGATTTAAAGGTGATAAGTCAGCCTTATTAATATTAAAACCATTGCCCTATAAGGCTTTCCTATCATTCTTTTGACAAAGGTATCAGTAACCCCCCTTTTTTACCAAAAGTCCAGGAGAGCCCGCTGTCTTATCCCCGACTTTTTTAAGTGCTGGGGGGATATGGGTATTCGGTTGTTTTAGGTAGGTTTAGATACCAATTACCAATTACCAAGAAAGCTAATCATTTCGATGCAACCTGATTTGAGATTAGGAGTCAAGAATCAGGAGTAGGATGATTAACTCTGAAGGGTCGAAGCAATCATCCTATTTCAGGAATTTAGCCTGCTGTTGCCAGAATATAATTCTGAGTTTTGCCCAAAGCCAAACATTTTTTAACAGCAGCAATTACATCTTCCACATCTGCATCTGTTAATTTTGCCGAAATCGGCAAGCTAACTGTATGCCGCCCGATGTACGCAGCATTAGGATAGTCTTCCGGCTGCCATCCAAACATTTTTTGATAGACAGGATGTTCCGGCATACTCATGTAATGTACGCCGACACCGATATTTTCAGCATTGATAGCGTTGAGAAACTCGTCGCGGCTGATTCCTGCTTTGGCTTCATCTACCAGAATCGTGTACAGGTGATAAGCATGAATTGTATCCGGTTCGGGGTTCGCGGGCAAAGTAATCGGCAGATCCGCAAATGCTTCGTTGTAGCGCTGCCAAATCTGCTCCCGCCGCTGCCAATAAGGGGTGACTCGTTTTAATTGATGAATGCCGATCGCAGCTTGCAGATCCATCATATTGTATTTAAAACCGACTTCCACCACTTCGTAGTGCTTGTAACCCGAGTCGCTGAAGCGCTTCCAAGCATCTTTGCTCATACCGTGCAGCGCTAAAATGTTGAGCCTGTCGGTATCTTCTTGACTCTTGACGATAATCATTCCTCCTTCGCCCGTCGTGATATTTTTGGTGACATAAAAGCTGAAACATCCGAAGTCGCCAAAGGTGCCTGCTTTTCGTCCCTTGTACTGTGTTTCGATCGCGTGAGCGCAGTCTTCAATCAACTTCAAATTGTGACGGCTAGCAATCGAACAAAGCGCATCCATATCGCAGGGACGACCGGCGAAGTGAACCGGCAAAATTGCCTTAGTTCTGGGAGTTATTTTAGCTTCGACTTGAGCCGGATCAATATTCATTGTCACCGGGTCTACATCCGCCAGTACCGGTGTTGCTCCGGCGTGAATAATCGCATTAACTGTAGCACAAAAAGTCATCGGAGTAGTAATGACTTCATCGCCAGGTTGCAAGCCAGCAGCGAGGACGCTCAAGTGCAGTCCCGCCGTACAGGAATTAACCGCAACCGCGTACTGGGAACCCTTGTAAGTATTGAATTCGTCTTGAAAATGCCTGACTTTCGGGCCCGTACCCAACCAACCTGTTTTCATGGTTGCCACCACTTCTTGAATTTCAGCATCTTCGATCGCCGGAGCGCCGAAAACCAAGAAACGGTCTTTTGAACGAATAGGATTGTTTTTCATTTGGCTAGTATTAGCTAGTAAATAGATCCGAGCGAGTGAAAGTGTACTACCCTGACAAGTACGATTTTATTTGGATGTGAGGTGCTGTTAATTAATCCAGTCTCTCACCCTTTCCGTTTTTAACTTTTTTTTAGTCAAAAGTTTTGGGGAATGCGTTGCGTAATGTTATCTGTTGTTATAGCACGAGCTTACTAATGACTGGTCGTTTTTTTTGCAAGCGCCTGACTCTGACAGCATTTCCATATCTTAAAATACATAATCTGTAATGTCCAGCAGATCGTATTTCTGTTCGTGGGGAATACAGAAGCTCTTGCCCGCATTTTTTTCTCAAAAAACTTTCCTAAACAAAAATATGATTGCTCCTTATAAACTTTTTATTAACTGTCGAACATCTATCTTGAGATAGATTTTAGAGCAAAATTAGACGATTTGAGATTTGCCATTTTTCGATTTGAGATTTGGGACTGACTGATTCCCGGCGGGTTGGGAGCTTGTCTACCGCTGCATTCTTGTTTGAGACTGGTGTTAAAATCAGGAAATTTTGCAAAAATAAAATGTGAGTCTGGTGTAATTTATGCAGGTTCCGAAACATGGTGCGATCGCACAAATCAACGATCCTTGACACAATCCGCTACAATCTAGGCAGGCGAATCTTGTTCAAAATGTCTTGCAGCCGTTCCGAAACACCGCCCAATTGTTCCGACAAAGCCACAAGTTTGCCGTAAGCTTCAACTAAACGATCGCCCTCAACATAAACTTCTGCCGCCGGATAATTCCTCATCGCTTCCAGCAGCGTAATCTCGTTATCATTAGTTGCAGACAGCACCAAAGCCGATCTCAAAGCTTCTCGATTTGCATTTCCAGAAGAAGTGCGAATTACCTGACCCACTTCATCGAGAATGATTTCCCCAACCTTACTGTTGAGCGTCCCATCCAAAAACCTTTGACTGACTTTTACCGGTCTCGTCAGATTTCTGCGAACCGCTTCCGGGTCTTGTTTGGCCTGGGACAACAGCATTTCTAACGCGGGCGACATTTTCCCAGTTCCTGCAAAAATTTCTAATTCGCTGACTGGTAAAGTCATTCGGATCACACTGTATTTGAGGATTACCTTTTCGGCCGCCGCCGCCGCACTGCTGTAAAATACAATTCCCGCACCCGCAGCTAAAAATAGCGTCCACCGCCCTGTGAAAAATGACCGGCTCATAGTAAAATCTCCCAACAACTTTTTCTAATTAGACTTTGACACATCTGATGAGATTTTAGATTTGGGGATTGGGGATTGGGGATTGGGGATGACGGACGATAGCCAGGATTTGCAGCTTTCCGGCTGTTGCATTATTTTTGGGAACTGTGCTTGGCTTGGCGCGCGCCCTACTGCGCCAAAAGCCCAACGCCAGCTTTCTATCAATGAAGGCTGGCGCTGAGCTTAAATTTGTTTTATATAATATTTAGGGTCTTTTTGACATCCACCCCGACCGTCGCGGACGGGGATTCCCAAACCTCACGATTTGAATTTCTGCTTCTTCGCAACTGCCTCCACCCTTCAAAGAGATTTGGTCTTATGTTCGCTCTCGCGCACTAACCCCGCAAGCCCTGCGGTTTTTACGTGTCGAATACCAAACGGAATTCTTCGTAGTTTTGATTCTAGGGATGTTTACCATTGCCCTATCCTCTTTTCCCGGTCTACCGATTTTGCTTCGCCGTCAGCACAAAGCTGAACTTCGCTCGTATAGGCTGTTTGATCCATCGTCTCGGGTGGGTCGTTGACCAATTATATCGTAACACAAAGCCGTCCTCAAATGACGGGGTTTCTACCCAATTTCTTGATGATTAGGGTCTTTAAATTTGCTGACCCCAATTGAACCCACCCTTTAATCATGACAGGGATCGCCAACCAGGATTTCATAATAATTTTATTATTATAACTTTTCCTTGCCTCCGATATATTTTTGTCTTGATTTGTAAATTTTTGTTACTTTGACTTTGGCGATCGGGCTTCGGCGCGCTGCTCCAGGCGAAACAGGAACACCATCAGAGCGACGACTCCGACTTGGAGGGCAAAATTTGGCAAAGTAGAGCCTATTTCCCGGCCCGAGGCAATTTGAGCGAGGAAAATCAGGCCGCCGATCAAGCCGGAAGCGCCACAAGCTAGGTAGACCAACTGTCGCAGAGGCCGGTAGGGAGTGGCTATTTCTGCGGTTAAACGCTCGTATTGTTGGCGGCTGAGGTTGCGGGGGTTTTTTGGGGTGTACGGGCGATCGTCCGAATTGGGAACTGGCATAGATTTAGAAAATAAGTAAACTAGGGATTGGGCAAAAAATAACCGCTTTGTGCAAAAAATTGTTTTTGTCGTCAAATACTGCCGAAAGACATGGTTTTTAGTATTTTTTGCATAAATCTTTAAGATCGAGCAACCGCAGATGAAAGGCAGATGCAACCGACGACAAACGCAGATAATTTCATGCTGAGGAAAGCGTAGGAATGCAATGCAAGTCTACTGTGCGTGCAAATTCTGCGATCGATATCATACTACATACAACAAATATCTCACAATTGCAGAAATAAATCATCGCTGCAACAAAAGTATGACAGTCTGCAAACAGCCGACAACAACACCCAAAATGCCTCCTAAATTTACAATTCCCTGCAACTCGCTTTTGACAATTCCCTGAATTGCTAGCTCTAATTCTTCGGGAGAAGTGCCTTTTACTCGATCGACAATCACCTGCTCGATATTTAAAATCGGGATGGCCTGAGCTACAATTTTTTCTAAATCCCGCTCTAAATAACGATCTAAAACCAAAGCTAGTTCTTTGCTGACAATTTCTAGGGAAGCGCTCATTACCGCTGAAGTTTGCAATCGATTCAGAATCAACCGCGAAATATTTTCCCAGTCAACCGATTTGCTTAACCCATCAAGTACCTCTGTACCCCGCTGTTGAACGTAGGTGCGAACGCTGTCGCGCATTGTTTTTCGCAACTGTCTCACGGTGGAAACCGGTAAATTTTGCATTGACAAGTTTTGCAGCCATTCCTGAAGTCGCCCGCGAATTCCCAAAGAAACTGTTAACTCTGCTAACCGCTTATTTGTTGCTTCTCTGTCGTCGAGACAAAAAGTCCGCAGCCGAGTTAAAGTGTTCCGCAAACCAAACAAATTGGCGACAACCCAATAAGTGCCGCTGGTTTTTTCTCGAAACCCTTCATCGATAATCGAAATATTGCGATCGGTCAAAAAGTCAATTAAAGCCTGCCGCAGCACTTCCGGGGGTATTACTACCTGCAACAGCCAATCAGCCAACTGAGCCGCCTGAGCTTCTGTTAGCTGAATTTCCAGCAAAACTTGGTCAAAAATTTGATTTAGCTGAGCTTCTAAAAAATCTTCCCGGCGCGCCAAAACTTTGAGAATTCGCGGCACAGATTCTCCCAGCAAATCTCGCAGAATGTTAGCGAGAATTTTAGCTGTTTTTTGTTCTGCGTCTGCTTTTACCTGATCCAGCGCCAACTGCAGCAGCCAAAGAATTATCGACTGTATCCGCTCGGTTTGCAAAAGGCGGCGCGCCAAATTTTGCAATTCTTTTGGTGTCAGCAGCGAACCCATAATTGTGTCAGAAATTCGCTTGGCCAAGCGTTCTTGGTTGCGGGGGATCAAGCCGGGAGTGAAAGGCAATTGTCGCCCTTTGATATAAATAGCTCGATAGGGGCGAAACAGCATTTTGATGGCTATGTCGTTAGTGAAATAGCCAATAATGCCTCCCACTACAGGCGGAGCAAACAACAGCCAAATGTCTGACGGGTTCATCAATAATTGGGGAATTGGGAATTGGGAATTGTTGACAGTTAACTGTTAACTGTTGACAACTGACAACTGTCAACAGACAACTGTCAACTGTCAACAGACTAATACCAATACTCCCATCATAGCTCCAGCAATGGGATAGTGGGTGGCCCGGGCAAATCCGGCTTCGCGGGCGATCGCGATTTGCTGCTGACCGATCGGGAATTTTTCTAAACTAGGATTAATGTAGGCATATTCTTGAGTCATCCCAAATTGCTGAGCAATTGGCACCACGAGACTGTCGAGATAAAACTGCTGAAAGCTCCGCATGAGGGAATTGCTGGG
>JBBSNU010000205.1:0-8062 GCA_038260455.1 Chroococcales cyanobacterium
AAGGTGCAGCCGGCGAGCGAGTCGAGTTGGGATGCTTGGATTAAACTTTATCGCCGGGATGCTAACAGCGACAATTCGCAGATTTCTTATTATTTGAAAGGGGAACTTGTTTCGTTTTTGCTCGATTTGTTGATTCGAGCCAAACACGGCAACGCCCGATCGCTCGACGATGTGATGCGTTTAATGTGGCAGCAGTTTGGGAATGGTCATTCTGCTGAAAATGAAGATTTTGACCAAAAGTCGGGAACAGAGGCTAAGCCGGGGCAGATAACATCAAACGGACAGTTAAATGCTCGATCGCTCCCGGCAGAAATAGGCTTTACTCCTGAACAGTTGCAAAGGGCGATCGAGTCCGTCGCCGATCTGGATTTGAGCGACTTTTTTGCGCGGTATGTAGACGGCACAGAAGAGCTACCTTACAACGACTATCTCGAACCGTTCGGGCTGCAAATTTCGGTAGATGAAACTAACCAAATGCCTCGCATCGGTTGGATTTTGGGAGCGGAAAACGGGCGGGAAATGATTAAATTTGTCGAAGCAGGCTCTCCGGCACAATTGGCGGGAATTGACGCTGGAGACGAGTTGCTGGCGATCGCGGGTTTTCGGGTAGCCACCGCAGAACAAGCGGGCGAAAGGCTCAAAGATTATCAGGCTGGTGACACTTTAGAGGTGACAGTGTTTCACCAAGACGAACTGCGGACTTGTTCTGTTACTCTCGCCGAGGGGCGTCCGAGTCGTTATTCGATCGTACCGGTCGATCGACCCAGCGCAATTCAGAAACAAAACTTTACTGGATGGCTTGGTGTTCCGCTATCGCATTTGTGAGATAAATTAATGGCAGGGGAAAGCGGAATCAGGCTCAATTCCCAATTTTCAATTCCCAATTCTCAATTAGTGTC
This sequence comes from Chroococcales cyanobacterium, assembly GCA_038260455.1. Taxonomy (GTDB): domain Bacteria; phylum Cyanobacteriota; class Cyanobacteriia; order Cyanobacteriales; family Microcoleaceae; genus Microcoleus. The sequence goes on from JBBSNU010000205.1 coordinate 900, forward strand.
AACAATCGCTGACAACCCTTGTATTTCTCGCTTGTAGCGCAGTCTAGATCCCCCTAAATCCCCCTTAAGAAGGGGGACTTTGAAAATGCTCTTTCTTGTCCCCCCCGAATCGTTGCGGGAGTAGTGGTTGACTTTGAATGGTCTTTCTTGTCCCCCCCTTCTTGAGGGGGGTTAGGGGGGATCGAGGCCTAATCGTCAAAGAACAGACTGGTACTAGATAAGATCTTAAGTTGATACTAATGAGCAATTCCTAATTCCCAATTTTCAACATCCCAATTCTCAATTAGCAATTTTAATTATGCAAACCCCACCACCTCCATCAATTACGCCCCGCCAGATGAACCTGCTGAGAATTGTTGCTTCTATGGCCTGGGCTGACGGCGAACTCGCGACAGAAGAAGTTAATTTAATGCTCGATCGCTTTTGCAGTTTGTTTGCTCCCGATGGCGACGCACAACAAATGCAGCAAGAACTGCGGGATTACATCATGCAAAATATCCCCCTAGACGAGTTAATTCACCAACTAGAAACTCAAGAGGAAAAGGAATTAGTCTTGCGACTCGGCTATCAAGTCATTTCCTCTAGTTCTCGCACTCCTGACGAACCAAAAATTAACGCTGAAGAAGCTGCAGCTTATCAAAAATTAGTGCGGTTGTTGAATCTTCCAGAGGATGCAGTCAAGCGTATTGAAGCGGAAGCATCGGCGGCAGGTACTTCGGAGGGAATTGTCGAGCATATGGCTCAGAAATTACAAGATTTCATCAAAGGCTAGTTTGGGGATTGCGCGTGGCTATTCAACCCGCGGAGGCGGGTTTTGTTTGTATAGCCGCGGTTTCAACCGCCGGGTATTCAACAATCAGTCGTAGGGTGCGTCGCCGTGAAAAATCCCCTGCATTCGATTGACAATCTCCGAGCGACGCACCTGATACCATTTATAAAAAAGCTTGCTTAAGACAAAAATGTTGGGCGGAGTGAAACGGAGGGTTGTTTATTGGGTGATTGAAAAGAACAGGTGCGTCGCTACGGGATTGTCGCTTTTTCTTGAAGATGGTCGATGGCGACGCACCCTACGGCTTGTCGTTGTGAATCTAAAATCTAAAATCTAAAATCTAAAATTGTATGAGCTACGGTAGTAATTTGGTAACTACTATTGTTTATATCGGTGATTTCTATCAGTTCGCTTCTGCTCTGCATGGTGCACTATAGAGTTAGAAACCAATTTACTGACTGGAATCCAACTTTATGCTCCCAGCTTTAAAAATTTCTGGGTATGACTTGCAAGAACTCATTCACCAAGGAACTAACACCGTTATTTATCGGGCGCTATCGATCGCCAACCGACAGCCTGCCATCCTCAAAGTTTTAAATACAGAATATCCTACCATAGAACAGATAACTCGCTTAAAACACGAATATCAGATCGCCGTAAATCTCGATTGCCAGTATACCGTCAAAGTCGATCGCCTAGAAATTCACCCGAATTGCTTAGTATTAGTCTTACAAGATTTTGGAGGAATCTCCCTCAAACAGTGGATGGCCAAAGCCGGGAATCCTACCAACAGCATTTTTTCCATGCTGGAAACCCAACCTGTAGACGGCGGGGAAAACGCTGCAGGTAGCACCACTGCTGCTTCCACAGCAACCGCGCCTTACCAATTGCCGATCGCCCAATTTTTAAACATCGCCATCCAATTAGCAAAAGCTTTAGAATTCCTGCATCAAAATCAAATCATTCATAAAGACATCAAGCCAGCTAATATTATCATAAACTCCGAAACAATGCAAGTAAAACTTGCCGATTTTAGCATTGCTTCGCGGTTAAACAAAGAAACGCCAAACTTAAAAAATCCCGATCGCCTAGAAGGAACCCTCGCCTATATGTCGCCGGAACAAACCGGGCGGATGAATCGCGCTGTAGACTACCGCAGCGACTTCTACTCTCTAGGTGTCACATTTTACGAATTGCTGACAGGAAAATTGCCATTTCGCAGCAACGAACCGCTGGAATTAGTCCACTGTCACATTGCCAAACAACCGATTCCCCTTCAACAATTAAATCCGCAAATTCCCCCAGTTTTGACCCAAATTGTTGAAAAACTGATCGCAAAAAATGCCGAAGACAGGTATCAAACAGCAGCGGGATTGTTAGCAGATTTAGAACGCTGCCAGAATCAAATCGAGGATTCAGGTAAAATTTCTAATTTTATTCCCGGACAACTGGATGCAATGAGTCAGTTGTTAATCCCCCAAAAACTTTACGGGCGGGAAGAGCAAATAGCACAATTATTGCAAGCCTTCGATCGCGTCAGCAAAGGCAGCGGTGAAATTGTTTTGGTAGGTGGCTATTCCGGAATTGGCAAATCAGCATTAGTCCACGAAATTCTGCGTGATTTAACCAGGCAGCGCGGATACTTGATTTCGGGCAAATTTGACCAATTCAAGCGCAATGTTCCCTATGGTTTCAATCAAGCCCTGCGGAGTTTGGTGCAGCATATTTTGAGCGAAAGCCAAGCTCAGATTGAGTTGTGGCGGGAAAAGCTGCTGCAATTTTTGGATGCGAATGCTCGAATTGCGATCGAAGTTATCCCCGAATTAGAATTAATTTTAGGCCCGCAACCAGACGTAACACAACTCGGGGCGATCGAATCTCAAAACCGCTTCAACCGAGTGATGCAGCAGTTACTTCAAGCAATTGCCACCGCCGAACATCCCTTAGTAATGTTTCTTGACGACTGCCAGTGGATAGATGCTGCAACAGTCAATTTGTACCAACAAAATGGCCTTGCAAAAATCCCTTACTTGCTAGTAATTGTTGCTTATCGGGATAACGAAGTCAGCCCTACGCATCCATTTATGCTAGCGAATGATGCAATTCGAGCCGCAGGCATTCCGATCGCAGCTATTACTTTAGAACCCCTAGCAATTGACAGCGCCATTCAACTAATTGCTGAAACTTTGAACTGTGCTGCTGAAACAGCAAGTCCCCTGGCGAATTTGCTCATGCAAAAAACTGACGGAAATCCATTTTTTTTAAAGCAAATGCTCAAGTATTTGCATCAAAAAGGCTGGTTGAGATTTGACCCGGAGGCTGCTGAGTGGCAGTGGGATATTCAACATATTCAAAGCCAGGATATTTCAGAAAATGTTGTCGATCTGATGGTGAATAAAATTAAAGTTTTGTCAACTGCAACCCAGCGAATTTTGCAATTAGCGGCTTGTACAGACAATCAGTTTAGTTTGGATGTGCTGTCGGTGGCTAGCGGACAATCTTGGACTCAAACAGCGCAGGATTTGTGGGAAGCGTTGCAGGTGGGGTTGATTTTACCTGTAGGTAATAGCTATCGGATTCCGCAAGTATTTGAGTCGGAAGAGTTGAAAAAGTTGGGGATAACGGCTGGAGATGTGTGCTACAAATTTATGCACGATCGCGTTCAGCAAGCTGCTTATGCCATGATTCCTGACGCACAGAAAGAACTTGTTCATTTGGCGATCGGGCGTTTGTTGTTGCACAGAAGTACCGCAGCCCAACGGAAAGAACGAATTTTTGATATTGTCAATCATTTGAATTTTGCTGGTGGGTTGATTGGCGAGTTGAACGAAAAGTATGAATTAGCTGACTTAAATTTGCAGGCTGGCAAAACTGCGAAAGCTGCTTCTGCGTTTGAAACGGCGCTGAGTTTTTTCCAGTCGGGCTGCAACTGTTTGCCGGCACAAAGCTGGGAAGATAATTATGCCTTAACTTTGGCGCTGTATTTTGAATTGGGCGAAGCTGAATATTTGAATGGAAAAAATGACGAAGCTTTGGCAATTCTAGACTTCATTTTGCCTCAAACTAAGACATTGTTAGAACGGTGTCGGATTAATGAGTTGAAAATGACTTGTCTGCGGATGAAAAATGATTTGCCTGCGGCTTATCGGTTAGGTATCGAAACGCTGCAATTGTTGGGAATTGAGTTTGAAGCTTACCCGGATGATGGGTATTTGCTCAGGGAGTTGGCGAAGACGAAGGAGATGATTGGGGGTTCGATCGCCAATTTAGCCGATTTACCGACACTCACCGATCCGCTGCAACTCGCCGTCCACCGGATTTTGAAAGAACTTTACCCCATTGCTTACTTTACCAGTCCCAACGCTCAATTTTTGTGCGCGATCGAGTTGGTGCAGGCGACAATCGAACACGGAAATTGCCGGAGTTCCGCCTTTGGCTACATTGTTTATGCTTTTACTTTGATTGTTAAATATGGTGAAATTGAGGCTGGTTTGGCAGCAGGAGAACTGGGTTTAACTCTCTACGAACGCTGGGATGCTAAAGAGTTAGGCGCTTATATTTTTCAGGTGTGGGGGGCTTTGACTTTGCACTACATCAAACATATTGATAATTCCAAGGTTTTTATCCTCAAAGCTTTTAATAGCGGTTTAGAGACTGGTGCTTATCAGTGGTCGGGATATGCTGCGGTTAATTGTCTTTGGATCAGCTTTTTCGGCAATGAATCGCTGCAAAAAACCGCCGCCGTTGTTGAGGAATTTATACCTGTTTTGCAAAAGATTGACCGCAATATGCTAGCATATTTTATGCTAAATAAATCGGCAATTTATCAGCTTACTTGTGCGGCCGAGAGTGCAGCAAATCCCCCAACTTTCATCGACGAAGAGTCGCTATTAGAATTTGCTGAAGCCTCGGCAGATTTGACGACTTCTTTTATGGTTTATCTCTACAGACTAACCGTGGCGAATTGGTTTGGCGAAATCGATAGAGCATTAGAATATGCCAATATTGGTGCTAAATTCTTGGCAGGCGTTGCCGGGATTTTCCTAAGTCCGGTTTTTCGCTTCCACCGGGCTGTAGCCCTAGCTGCTGCTTGTACAAATGCCAGCGAGGGCGATCGCCAACTCTACCTAGAACAGCTTAGCATTAGCTTGGAAGAGCTTGGAGAATTTGCGAAAAACTGCCCTGCAAATTACCAGCACAAGTATTTAGGCATCCGGGCCGAAGTGGCGCGGTTGTCGGGACAAAAGTATGAGGCGGCAGAATGCTACGATAGTGCGATCGCCCTCGCAATAGAAAACGGCTTCATTCAAGATGCCGCACTCGTTAACGAATTAGCTGCCCGATTTTATTTGTCGCAAAATCGGCTTATTTTCGTCAAGAATTACCTCAATGATGCCAGAGTTTGCTATCTCCAGTGGGGCGCTACCGCGAAAGTCCGTCAACTCGAACAATATTATGGCAATTTATTTCTTGAAGCTGTTGAATCGCGAATTGCTGCAACTGTAACCGCGAGTACATCCAGTCATGCTAATATCTTAGATTTAGCAACGGTAATCAAAGCATCTGGGGCAATTTATAGTGAAATTGTCTTAGAAAAGTTGTTGAAAAAACTGCTGCACATTATCTTAGAAAACGCTGGCGCGCAAAAAGGCTGCATTATTTTAGAACGAGACGGGCAACTGTTTGTTGAAGTCTCGGATACTAACCGCATGACTTCAGCCACATTTCAGGAGTCAATATCTATTGAAAATAGCTCGGATGTTCCTATTTCTATCGTCAAGTACGTTGGGATAACTCAGCAACCGCTGGTATTGAGCGATGCAAGTCAAGAAACAATGTACCAATCGGATATTTACATTCAGAATTGCCAACCCAAATCGATTTTATGCGCGCCGATTTTGTATCAAAGTAAGTTGATTGGCATTGTGTATTTAGAGAATAATCTGGCGATTGGAGCATTTACGCGCGATCGGCTAGAACTGTTGCAAATGTTAACGACACAAGCGGCGATCGCCATTGAAAACGCCCGCATCTACGCGAGGGAACAGCACAAATCCCGCCAGTTGGCTGAATCTCTCGAAAGCCTGCAACAGTTCCAAGTCGAACTCGTCCAAAAAGAACAGGAGTACCGCAGCATATTTGAGACAGTACCAGACGGACTTGCGCTGGTAGATTTGGAGACTGGTAAAGTCATCGCAGCTAACCCCGCACTCTGTCAAATTTATGGCTATGCTGAGCAAGAGTTTGTGCAGTTAAATCCGCCAGATTACGTTCTCCCAGAGTATCTGTCTTCATTCGCCGAATTCCAACAAACTGTCAGCCGAGGCGAAGAATTTACCTGTCAAGCTATCATACAGAGAAAAGACGGTACGCTGTGCGATATTGAGGTAAAAGGAAACTTTTTTGAGTACGGCGGCAAACCCCACGGCTTGGTGATTAATCGCGATATTAGCGATCGCAAGCGCGCCGAAAAAGCTCTGCAAACATCGGCAGCTCAATTGAAACAAAAAGCTGAAGATTTAGAAGCAACACTCGTTCAATTGCAACAAACTCAAGCACAATTAATTCAAACAGAAAAAATCTCGCAACTCGGACAACTCGTGGCTGGAGTTGCCCACGAAGTGAACAATCCCGTCAGCTTTATTTCTGGGAATTTGCATCATGCCAAAGAATATGTTAGCGATTTGATAAATTTAGTCCAAGTTTATCAAGACAACTTTCCCGAGCCAGGGCCACAAGTTTTAGATGAAATAGAAGCGATTGAATTAGAATATTTAGTAGAAGATTTGCCGAAGATGATTGATTCGATGAGATTGGGAACGGATCGCATCGGCGACATCATGCAATCTTTGCGAAATTACTCGCGTACCGACGGGATTGAGAAAAAACCAGCAAATATTCATGAAGCAATTGATACCACATTAATGATTTTAGCACACCGGTTGAAAGCGTCGGGCGATCGCCCTACCATTAAAATCATCAAAAATTACGGGGAATTGCCTCAAATAGAATGCTATCCGGGGCAACTGAATCAGGTATTTATGAATTTGCTAGCCAACGCGATCGATGCTCTGGAAGAATCTAATGTTGGTAAAACCTACAAAGAGATTGAGAGCAACCCCAATACGATTACAATTTCGACCTCTGTTGCCAACTCGATCGAAAACTTTATCGCTCCTACCGTAAAGATTCGGATAGCTGACAATGGAATTGGGATGTCAGAAAACATCAAAGAAAAATTGTTTACGCCATTCTTTACAACGAAAGCAGAAGGCAAAGGAACCGGATTTGGACTGCCAATTTGCCACGATATAGTCACCAAAAAACACGGCGGAACGTTAGAATGTTGTTCGCTGCCGGGAAGGGGAACAGAATTTGCGATCGCCCTTCCGGT
>JBBSNU010000206.1:0-8055 GCA_038260455.1 Chroococcales cyanobacterium
AATAGTAAATTCTATGTCAGCGCGCCTTCTATCCTTCTTGAATTTTTTCAAATCTCGCTTGTCCAGACAAATAGCTTTGTGGGTATTTGCTAGCATTCTTGTCATAGAGGGAATTATTTTAGTGCCCTCTTATTTTAGGCGCGAAAATGAACTTTTAACTCAACTGGAACAGCTATCTCGGCCGACAGTTGATTCCCTCGAATTTTTGCTCGCCCAAGATGTTTCCGATCGCACTTTGTTTCAAGAAGAAGTAAAAAATATTACTAAAGATTCTCAAGTAGTCTTAGGACTATCTATTTATCAAGCTAACGGTGAGTTAATATATACACTTGGCGAACAGCCTAAAATCAGTTTAAATGAACTGAAAATTGCTCGTATAGTTCACAAGCACAATTTCGATCGCAATCGCTACGATGTTGCTTGGACTGAGCGACATTTGGGAGGAGATTACATCTTAATTGTTCGTCACGATGCGTCCACCGTTCAACCAGAACTTTACGCATTTATCGGGCGAATTGCTATTTTAGTCATCATTATATCAGCTTTTGTCACTTCTGTGACGATGCTTTTTTTAGGGGTGACAGTAATTGCACCAATCTTGAGATTGCGCGATGACTTGATCGCTGCGGGAGACGCTTTGAGCAAAGATCGAGAAAAACCCGATTTTTACTCTTTATCTGTCAAGCGCGATGACGAGTTGGGAGAAGTCATGGTTGCTTTTAATCAAATGTTTCACCGAGTCTACCAGGAAATCGCACAGCGGAAAGAAGCTGAGGAAATATTGCGCGCCGAACAAGAAAAGTCGGAACGTTTATTACTAAATATCTTACCCGAAATGATTGCCGATCGCCTAAAACAAGGACAGATCAATATTGCCGACGGATTTGCCGAGGTTACGGTGCTGTTTGCTGACATTGTGGGCTTTACCAAAATATCCTCCCGCACGTCTCCTGCAGAATTAGTCGAATTGCTGAACAAAATATTTTCAGCTTTCGACTGCTTAAGCGAGAAATACGGCTTAGAAAAAATTAAGACCATCGGCGACAATTATATGGTAGCAGGCGGTTTGCCGCTTCCCTGTAAAAATCATGCAGAATCTATTGCCGAAATGGCGATCGAAATGCAGCAAGAAATTCTAAAATTCAGCGACGAATGCGGCGAACCTCTCAACATCCGCATTGGCATTAATACTGGGCCTGTTGTAGCAGGTGTCATCGGCACTAAAAAGTTTATTTACGATTTGTGGGGAGATGCGGTGAATACAGCAAGTCGCATGGAATCCCAGGGACTTCCTGGTAAAATTCAAGTTAGCAGCTCAACTTATAAGTTGCTGTGCGATAAGTATTTGTTGGAAAAACGCGGTAAGATTAATGTCAAAGGTAAAGGGGCAATGATAACTTATTTTTTGATAGGCAAAAAATTGTAATTGACAAATTTGATCGATCGCTCTGGAATACCTGATATGGCTGCAGACTTTGCAGGGCAGCCGTCCACAACACGAAACTAGATTTTTTTTGAACGAACCGCGAAGACGCTTTAGGCGAAGCCGCGCGTAAGCGCTAGAACACGAAGGAAGAAAAGAGAAGAAGAAAGAAGAAGAGATGAAAAGTTCACAATTGAGTAGGTTATGCTATATTACAATGCAATTTGATATTAGTTACAGGCGCAAAAATGACGATAAATCCAGAACATAACTCTTCAAATTCACCAATTTGGCAGCCCTTCACGCAAATGAAAACTGCTCCTGCGCCGCTAAAGGTAATTCGCGGCAAAGGAGTGCTGCTGGAATTAGAAGACGGGCGGCAAATTCTCGACTGTATTTCTAGTTGGTGGGTGACGATTCACGGACACAGCCATCCGGTTCTGGCTGAGGCTCTTTACAAACAAGCTCAAACTTTAGAACACGTAATCTTTGCCGGATTTACGCACGAACCAGCCCAGAAACTTGCTGATAAATTGATAACTCATACGCCTGATTCTTTGACTCGAATTTTCTTTTCTGATAACGGTTCGACTGCTGTTGAAGTTGCTCTAAAAATGGCATTTCAATATTGGCTAAATATTGGAGAAACTAACCGCACTAGCTTTATTAGTTTTGAGGGAGGTTATCACGGTGATACTGTGGGCGCGATGTCTGCTGGCAGAAGTTCGCTGTGGTGGGAACCTTTTGCGCCTTTAATGTTTCCTGGGGATGTTGTGCCTTTTCCTGCGACTTTTGATGGCGATGAGGAGGTGGAAAGCAAGGAGGCGCGGTGTTTGGAGAAACTGGAGTCTTTGTTGAAGCATGGAAAGGGCTATGCAGGAATTTTTATCGAACCTTTGGTGCAAGGTTCTGCTGGAATGCGGATGTGCCGCCCTGAGTTTTTGCGGGCGATCGCACAAATGGCCCGCCAATATAATGTATTGTTGATTTACGATGAAGTGATGACGGGTTTTGGGCGCACGGGCGAACTGTTTGCTTCGCTTAAATCTGGAACTGCACCGGATATTCTGTGTTTATCTAAGGGATTGTCTGGCGGCTGCTTGCCACTTTCTGTCACAATGGCATCGGAGGATATTTATCAAGCTTTCTGGCGAGATGAATCGGACAAAGCTTTTTATCACGGTCATTCTTACACCGGAAATCCTTTAGCTTGTGCGGTGAGTGTGGCATCCCTGGAGCTTTTGGAGCAAAATCCAAATATGTATGAAGGGATGGAAAAACTGCACCACAAATACCTGAATCAATGGCTGAGAGATCATCCTAAACTCGAACGGATTCGGACTTGCGGCACCATTGCAGCAATGGATGTGAAAACCGAAAGCAGTTCCGGTTATTTTAATGAGATCGGCCCTGTATTGAAAGCCAGATTTCTCGAAGCGGGGTTTTTGCTCCGTCCCTTGGGAAACACGCTTTATGTGATGCCTCCCTACTGCATTTCTCCTGATGAATTAGAATCGATTTATCGGGTAATTCGTCAAGTTTTGGATACTTTGTAAACTCTTTAATTTTAGTGATGAATTTACCCAATTGGAATGATTTGGCTGATGACGCGCTGGCGGGCAAATGTCTCTCTCGCGAGCAATCTTTAGCCGTATTGCGCGCGCCGGATGAGGTTTTGCTGGAACAACTAAACGCAGCTTATCGGGTGCGCCGCCATTACTGGGGAAACCGCGTCAGATTGCACTATTTGCTAAACGCTCAAAGCGGCCTTTGTCCTGAAGATTGCCATTATTGTTCTCAGTCCAAAATCTCGACTGCGGAAATTGAAAAATATCCGCTTTTAGCTAAGGAAAAAATTCTGGAAGCGGCCGGGCGCGCGGCAGATTTAAAAGCTGGTACGTTTTGTTTGGTAATTTCTGGCCGCCAACCCAACGCATCTACTTTCGATCGCGTTTTGGATGCTGTCGAGACTGTGAAAGCCAATTATAACCTGAAAATTTGCGCTTGTTTGGGGTTGTTGAGCGAGGAGCAAACTCACCGGCTGGCTAAGGCTGGAGTCGATCGCGTAAATCACAATCTCAACACTTCCGAATCGTACCACACAGATATCTGCACAACTCACACTTTTGGCGATCGGGTCGAAACCGTCGAAAACGTCAAAGCAGCCGGAATCACCACTTGTTCCGGCGGAATTTTGGGGATGGGCGAATCCGATGATGATGCGATAGACTTAGCGCTTTCCCTGCGGAATTTGGGCGTTACGAGCGTCCCAGTCAACTTTTTCATTCCAATCCCCGGAACGCCCTTTGCAGACGTTAATCGCTTAAATCCGCGCCAATGTTTGCGGATTCTCTGCTTGTTCCGATTGTTGCTTCCCAGCCAAGAAATTCGGATTGCTGGGGGACGGGAGGTGCATTTGCGATCTCTGCAACCCCTGGGACTCTACGCGGCTAATTCGATCTTTGTTGGCGATTATCTCACAACTCCGGGACAAGCTGCACATCAAGATTGGGATATGATTCGAGATGCGGGATTTGCGATCGAATCTCCCGAAGATCAGGGATTTGCGATCGAATCCCCCGAAGATAAGACGGCGGTTGAAACCGCGTCTACACAAACGATGTCCGGATGGTGCGCGGACTCAAGAAAATAACATAATTTTCACCGCCAATTCTTCAACCCGCGGAGGCGGGTTTTGTCTTTGTAGACGCGAATTCCATTCGCCCGGTCTTCTTGAATTAACCAATCTCAAATAATACAATAGGGGAAATTGTGGACAAACGCGAAGAAATTACGATCGCAGAATACCAAGCAACCGCCGAATCTTTCCGAGAAGGAACATGGCACCACGACGTATCCCAAAATCGCGATGCACTGACCGCTGCCATGCCCCGTAATCCCGGTAAAATTCTCGATATAGGATGCGGCCCGGGACGAGATTTAGTAGCGTTTAAAAGCCAAGGACACACAGTTGTAGGCTTAGATGCAACTCCGGCTTTTGTAGAAATAGCAAAAAAGTTATCCGGCTGCGAAGTTTGGCAGCAATCTTTTCTGAATCTCGACTTACCAAAGGCAGAATTTGACGGTATTTTCGCCAATGCTTCCATGATTCACATTCCCAGCGATAAAATGGTGAAAGTGCTGCAAGATTTGCACAAAACCTTAGTTATTGGCGGTGCAATTGTCATGTCAATGTGCCGGGGAAATTGGGAAGGCTACGACGAGAGACCGACGGGAAAACGCTATACTGCAGGATGGGAATACGAAACTTTAGCGCCTTGTTTGGAACAAGCGGGATTTGCAATTGTCAGCCACTACTATCGCCCCCCCGGTTTGCCGCGCGAAGCTCAATCTTGGGTAGTAATCATCGGCAAAAAAATCTAACGTAAATAGGAAATTGCCAATCTTTCCCCTCTCTTCCTCTGCGCCCTCTGCGCCCTCTGCGGTAAAAAAAACTAATTCAAAAAATTACAGAGGATTGTTGTATACTGTTCCAAAGTCAAAAAAACCAATTTCTGCACAAATTAAAACAAAATTAATATGACAGATAAATCCCACATCTTTTTAGCAGGTGCTAGTCGAGGCGTCGGCTTAGAAATCGCAAAATGTCTCGTAGCACAAAATATGCAAGTAACCGCACTTTTGCGATCGCCCGCAACGCGCACCGAATTAGAAGCAATGGGCATCAAAGTCATGACTGGCGACGCTTTGGACGCTGCGGCGGTGGAAGCTGCAATGGCTGGCGGCGAGCCAATTCATGCCGTAATCAGCACCGTTGGCGGCTTGCCAAAAGATGGGGAAAGAGCCGATTATTTGGGCAACAAAAACTTGATTGATGCGGCTGTCAAAGCAGGCGTGCAAAAGTTTATTTTAGTTTCATCCATCGGTAGCGGTAACACGGCCAGTGCTTTGCCACCGCAAGCTTTAGAAACTTTGCGGCCGGTGTTAATTGAAAAGGAAAAAGCGGAAAATCATTTGATAGCAAGCGGGATGATTTATACTGTGATTCGTCCGGGCGGATTGAAATCGGAACCTGCGACGGGGAACGGTGTTTTGACGGAAGATTGTCGGGTGGCGGGAACGATTCACCGGGCGGATGTGGCGCAGTTAGTTTGTCAGTGTTTAGTTTCTGATGCTGCTAACAATAAGGTTTTGTCGGCGGTAGACAAGCAAATGGTTTACGGCAATTTAGAATATGAGGTATTAGGCTTGGGATAAAAAGGCCATGAGTTCGTAGTGCGGCCTTTAGTCCGCCAAATGGATGGAGCGGTCTAAAGTCCGCACTACGAACGAACCGTTTTTGTTATTATTAATAGACCGGATATCATATTATCTACGATCGCCCGAATGGTTGAATCAACGATCGCCCGTTAGCGAAGCCGTCGAACCCGATCGCCCAATCCAACACCAAACGCGCGATCGCAAACAATACCACACTCTCGACACCAACCACCGCAAACGGCCACAACTCCTGCAAACCCGGCATTTTCCCCGCCTCAAAAGAAAGTCCCGCATCCAACTGTCCAAAAGCCCGCACCAGCCCAAAAGCCAACACCACACCAGATTTAAGGTGCGGGTTAGTATCGCACCGGATAGCGTAGCGGTAGGTAACGCCGAATAAGAAACCGCCCAAAAGCGCCATCACTCCTCTGAAGGCAAAATTTAGGTCAACGGCCATTACCTGCAAGCTCGCCAGAGAATCCCACCAACGGGCTAGGATTAAGCTGTTAACCAGGGCGATCGCCCCAAAACCCAAAAAACAAGACAAAGCAGCAACAGTCCCTGCTTTCAAAGATTCTACCCGTTCAGCGAAACTAAAATTTGACGAGTCCTTCACAGCGCCCTCATTCCAAAAATGGCTCAAATTGAATTATGATAACGGTTGAAGTCACTTTGTACAGTTAGTTCAATAAATAGCTATGGATATTTTGTCACTCGGTTGGGTTTCGGTGCTAGTTCTGTTCTCCTTCTCAATTTCAATGGTAATTTGGGGCCGCAACGGTTTCTAGATTCCAGATGCAGACGGCGGTTGGAACCGCGTCTGCACCTAGAGATGCTCGCCTTTTCCACTCTAGGTATTAACAGCAAATCTATCTCAAGACGGATACAGACTCAACTTTAAAATTATATGTTGGTAATTGTAGAGTTTATATAAAAAATAATGAGCATTGAAAACAGAGTCGAAGCAACTGCTAAGAATATTGAAGGCAAAATCCAAGAAGCTGTGAGCGAAGTTACAGGGGATCAAAAAGATAAATTGGAAGGTCAAGCCAAGCAGGACGCAGCCTCAGCAATGCACCTGAAAGAAGACCTCAAAGATAAAGCAAAAGAGATCGTAGACAAAGCCTAGTCACAGAGCCTAGTCACAGTATTTGGTAAAATTTTCCTGCCTACTCAATCCCGCAAACACACAGTTTGTGGGATTTTTTTTAGAGATACTTTTTGAAGGTTATCAAGATTCTTGGTGGCCAAATTCATCGGCCAACCGCCCCTACAGATTCTACTATAGCAATCCTAAATGATTTTCTGTAGGGACACGGCACTGCCGTCTCCCGGACACGGCACTGCCGTCTCCCTACAGATGGATTTTGGGGAAATCACATTTAGGTTCGCGGTAAGGATAATGATTTAGGATTGCTATAACTCATAGTGTAAAAGCATTAATTTTGTGGCGGGAATTGTTTCCATTGCATAAGTTGTGCCATCTTGATGAGAAAATTCTACCTCAAAAGCACTGCCATCAAATTCCATCACCACTGTTCCGACTTGTCCTTTAGATAATTTAATAATTTGTTTTGTTTCAACATGGGTTGCTTCTAAATCTTCTGTTAAAGCAACAATATCTAGGTCTTTAATTGTTTTCATTATTTTTACCTCACTTTTTTACGGGATAACAACTTGTTAATCTGGGGAAACTTTCACCGGAGCGGACGATCCAAGCTGCCAGAATCAGAGATTCACCTACTGCGGTTTTCAGCCAGAATTTCATGTTGTAATGTGTTCCGTATTCATTGTTTTTTTGAATAACAACATCTTCGTTGATAGCAGATTCTTTTAAAGCCTGTTTGAGCATTTCAGCATTTTCTATGGTAATGCCTAACTTACTGGCAAACAAAATAGCTTTATTTTTTCCTTCTTGGTGATTCGGATTTAGAGAATATTCTTCTATTTTATTGCCTAAATCTGCTAGATGACCATTGGGCAGTTTCACTATTAATAACTTTTTTTGAAGGACAAAAGAGAATAAGCTATCGCGCATTTAAATTGTATATTCAGGGCGGACTCTCCCGCCCAACCCCTACTCCCCACAAGACTTTGATTGTTTTTTGATGTACAATTTAAATGCCGCAACAGCTTATTAGTCGGCTACAATAATCGACTTTTACTCATATGTCAATTATAGCAACCGCCAAGGCGCTTTGGTCATTGACCGGAAGTGTCCTAACCACCTTGGCGACTGCTATATATCATTCCGGCGCAGCCGGAATTGATCTTATATCATCTTTGAGTTGGGGGGCTGGTTTATCAACATTATTGATGGGTGGCAAAATCGATCAATAAAAAAGCTAGGGATATCAATCCCTAGCTCGAAACATAGCACAATTAGTTTTTAGAGTTGGCGCGGGCGATCG
>JBBSNU010000207.1:0-7980 GCA_038260455.1 Chroococcales cyanobacterium
AATTAAAGCTATTAAAAAGGTGTGGCTTTGGATTTAGAAATTTGAGAAATTTTGAAATACGGGCATTACTATTTTGGCATTTTCCTAAAAAATTAGCACAATAAGTACGGAAGAGCCAATTTTGGTTAATCTTTCCTGTAAATTTCTTCGATATCTCAAGAGTCCAGTATCATCCATATTCTCCCGTCGCCGATGGATGAGAAAAGCCCTTAATAATAACCTCTTCATCCCTGGGGCGAAAATCCTGTCCCCTGCGTCAATCGCATATTGGCAATCGCGTAATTGATGAGCCAAACACACTTGCCATTGTGGTGCTGGATGATTTTTTTGAGCGCTAAATAAATCTGACACCCAGATATCGGGACGATGTTCTGCCAAAACTTCGTTAATTACCCCACTGCCTCGACTCGGGCGGATGACGTGTAAACGAACATCATGGTTCTGAAACACCCACTCCCATTGGTTCTGTCCGTTAACTCTGGCACTCGTTTCATCGCTTGCAAATTAATTTTGCCCGCCGCAACCGTTGCAATATTTGAGTTACTTGCTCATCTAAACTGGTTTTGACTTGGACTAACAGGTTGGCGATTGCTCCTTCTGATATCTTTAGTCCAAAGACGGATGCCAATATTCCTGACAATCGTTCGTAGCTGATGGCATGAGTGTAACGCAGATATGTAACTAAGCTTTGAATTGAACTGCCAAACGGTGAACCTGGTTCCATTCCGAATGGATCGCGGTGCAACATATTTGGTTTGACAGCAGGCACACTGACCACCATAACGTTCTATTCGGGTGATGATGGGGCGAATTGGGGGTAGTTCGATTTTTTCGTAGACGGATTGCAATTTTTGGGCGGCGGCGGTGACTTTTTCTCCTGAGGGGCAATTTTTGACGATCGCGATGATTGTTTGGTCGGGATGGGGATGCAGTTCTCGAACCCCTCCAGCTCTTCCCACACTTCTTTGTCTTTTTATCCCTTCAATTTTCGATGGCTTAATGTTGGGCTTGAATCCCTTTGATGGCGGAGTGCTGGAATTTTTGCTAGTTTTGGTGGGAGATGAGTCTGGCGCAAGCTTGGTATGTGGCTAATGCTGCGCTGAGTTTTTGGATTTCCTGCCACAGCTCTACTATCAAGGCTTCTTTTGCCTCGTTCGATAGTTGCTTTAAGTCTGGTAGTTTTTCCATTCCTTTATCTAATGTCTATCTCGTCTTCTTGTCAAGGGGGTTGAGCAATTACAAATTATTTAACCTCCCAAGAGATATTAGATTCCCATCAGATTCAACGTTCAGAATATAATTCAATCATTAGATTTTGAGACTTTAGCCGTTCTTTTTAATACCTGGTCTAGAGAACAATTATCAATAACGCCAGGAGAATTGATTGCAATAGATGGAAAAAGCATCAAAAGCACCTTAGTTGGTGGTAGCAGTTCGTACCAAAACTTTGTCAGTATGGTTTCCGTTTATAGTCATCATCATGGATGGGTAGTTCAACATCAAGTTATGGAAAACAAACAAAAAAGTGAAGTCGAAGTCGTACAGGAGTTAGTCAAAGAACTATCGGGAAATAAAATAGTAATTACAGTCGATGCACTACATTGTCAAAAAAAAACGCTAGCCTTAATTATTAATGGTGGCAATGACTATATAGTTACGCTCAAAAAGAATCAATTAAATCTGTTTAAAGCGGCTAATAAATTAGTCAGTTCTGTCGTGGCAACTGACGATTCGGAAGTCTCTGAATCTGTACATGGGCGAACCACAACTCGCCACACCAAGATTTATCCAATTCCACCTCAATTATTACCCCTTTGGGCTGGTGCAAAACACATAATTGTGGTCAGGAGATATGGAACTAGATGGGAGGGAAAAAAAAGTCGTCGTCACCTAGTTGATTTCGATGAAGTACACTACTATTTAAGTAGTCTGGATTGGTCAGCCAGTCAGGCAAGCCGATGCTATTCGTGGCCACTGGTTGATTGAAAACCGACTTCATTGGGTCAAAGATGTGACGTTAAACGAGGATAACGATATTCGTCGTGGCGGCAATGCACCTGCTAATTGGGCAATGGTTAGGCAATTTTTAGTGTCATTGGCTCGCAGGTTAGGTACTCATACTTTTCCTGAAGCTTTAAGATTAATGGCTAATCAAATAGAAGATTTGAGTGAGTTACTTTTTGATGTATCTAGTTCAGATAAACCTGTTAAATGCCTCGCATGATGTCGGTCAATAGCCTTCATCGCCTTGATTTAGCCTCTCGACAATTAATCCACTCTGAAGCCGTGCTATAAGGACGGGGCTTTGACCCAATTTTTTGGTAAGTTTCTTGGGCAAATTCGATCGAACCCGGACAGTCAAGAAATGTGAAGCGAACGCCTTCGTATTCAGCGGTAGCGCTGTTGACTTCTACACTCATTTTGCGATCGCGCGCTTCAGCAGAACCGTCACCTATTGTATTGCCATCTTTAGCATTACCTTTGCGAGTAATTGTTCCTGTCACTGACAGCAAACTTTCCAGCAGTGCGGTTTTTCCGCTTAAATAAGGGCCAACAATTGCAACGTTTCGCGCGGCCCCAATGACATTTTCGTTCATATTGCCTCCTACACAAAGTGAAGGGGAAGGAGAAGGTGATGATTTAGGAAAAAAACTTGTGTTTGCCTGTTTCTCAGAACTCTTCCCTTGTGAATGTGAAAACTTTTATTTGCTGTTTCTCTTAGTTTAATCTTAAATAGATCCAGGCAATCATTAATTACTATGAACTATTAAGTAGTTTTGTAAATAAATTTGATTCGTGAAAATGCTAATCCCAGAAACCGGGTTTCTTCCTAGATTTCTCGTACTCAACCGAAAATCTTCATAGAAACCCGGTTTCTTAGCCTCACGAGTAGCCAGAAAGGTAGCCAGAAACCGGGTTTTTTCCATAATATCTCGGTATCACCAACAGACTAGGAAAAAAACCCGGTTTCTTTGAGTCTTAATGCGTGCTAAACAGTACCGAATCTGTAGGGGCGGGTTCACCAACAATCTATGGTAAAAACGAATAATCTCATAAACCCGCCCGCCCCCACCAACAATACAAATGTACCATAAATTTATTGAAAAATTGTTCGTATAAACAATGGCGGAAGGCGGGTTTATAAAATTGTGTGTCGGTTTCATATAGCACTTCTCACGATGAGGTATCGATCCCTCAATCTAAAATCTAAAATCTAAAATCTAAAATCTAAAATCTCAACCTGTACCTCACTTTTTTGAGAAAGGCTATAAATGGTTGGTGAGGGGAGCCCATTACATCTCAAGGTTAGGAAGTAGAGGATCGCTGGAACGTCGATTTGATATTTGAGATTTGAGATTTACTTGCAGGATTGAATCTGGAAGCTTGCAGTTTGGTCTAAAATTTTGGAATCGACCATCGGTCATGTCGGCGGCTGCATTTTTTTTGCCTGGGTCAAAGATTTATTGAGAATCCGACAAGACTTAAGTTTTTCGGGACTTACCCAAACTGATATTAGTTTCCCAAAATAATTCAACTGTAGGTAAAGCTCCCAACCTCGATCCGATCAGTCCTTCCCCATCTAAAATCTAAAATCTAAAATCTAAAATCCTATGACTTTGCTATAGTAGTGTCACTTTACCTAATTTCCCACCCTGCTTCAACACTGCAGAGCAGACCGACCAACCTTCGACGGCGGCCCAGAGGCGATGATTCTTGGCCTCTACCTGAAAAGTCAGTCGTCTGTCGTCAATGTCGTGCAGGATTCGCCCCCATCAAAGGAGAAATAATCATTGTCACGTCGCTACCTGTTCACCTCTGAATCTGTTACCGAAGGCCATCCCGATAAAATCTGCGATCAAATTTCAGATACAATCTTAGATGCCTTGCTGACCGAAGACCCTAAAAGCCGCGTTGCAGCCGAAGTTGTCGTCAACACAGGCTTGATGCTGCTCACGGGCGAAATTACCACCAAAGCTCACGTAAATTACATAGAGTTGGCGCGGAAAAAAATAGCCGATATTGGCTACATCCACGCTGACAACGGCTTTTCTGCCAATAGCTGCTCGGTGTTGGTGGCTCTTGACTCTCAGTCTCCCGATATTGCCCAAGGTGTCAATACGGCTCAGGAAAGCCGGGAAGAAGCTAGCGAAGAGGAATTGGATGCTATCGGCGCGGGCGACCAAGGTTTGATGTTTGGTTTTGCTTGCAACGAAACGCCGGAATTGATGCCTCTGCCGATCAGCTTAGCGCACCGGATTTGCCGTCAATTGGCCGCAGTCCGCAAAACAGGTCAGTTATCTTATCTGCGTCCCGATGGCAAAAGCCAAGTTACGGTAATTTACGAAGACGGGAAACCTGTTGGTATCGATACGATCTTAATTTCTACGCAGCACACTGAGGCGATCGGCGATATCACAGACACAGCCGCGGTTCAAGCCAAGATTAAAGAAGACCTTTGGACTGCTGTCGTCCAACCCGTGTTTGCCGATATTAGCGTCAAACCAGATGCAGAAACTCGCTTTCTTGTCAACCCTACCGGCAAATTTGTAGTCGGCGGGCCTCAAGGAGATTCGGGTTTGACGGGCCGCAAAATTATTGTGGATACCTACGGTGGCTATTCCCGCCACGGCGGCGGCGCTTTTTCGGGAAAAGACCCCACGAAGGTAGACCGCAGCGCGGCTTATGCTTGTCGCTACGTTGCTAAAAATATCGTGGCTGCTGGTTTGGCCGAAAAGTGCGAAGTGCAGTTAAGTTATGCGATCGGCGTCGCGCGGCCTGTCAGCATGATGATCGAAACTTTTGGCACTGGAAAAGTTGATGACGATCGCTTGTTGGAAGTTGTGAAGCAGCATTTTGAACTGCGTCCTGCGGGCATCATTCACGCATTTAACTTGCAGAATTTGCCTGCTGAAAGAGGCGGTCGTTTCTATCAAGATGTGGCGGCTTACGGTCACTTCGGACGTACTGATTTAGAGTTGCCTTGGGAGCAAACTGATAAGGCCGAGCTTTTGAAAGCAGCCTTGAGCCAGAAGTTGTCTGGAGTAGCTGCATAGTACAATTTTGGGGTGCGCGCTGCGCCCCTCGCTCGTTAATGTAGGGTGCGCTGCGGCGCACCTTATCTATAAATAATATCGGGTGTTTTTCGCACACCTTATCGATAAATAATATTGAGTGCTACCAATCAATGTAGGGTGTGCACTGCGCACCGGTTAATCTTGTAGGGTGTGCACTTCGCACCAGCTAATCTTATAAGGTGAGCGGAAAAGCACCGAAAAAGTCAACCGGTGTCGGCACGATGGGATTCAAATTCAACCGGTGCGCAGTGCACACCCTACAAATTCAACCGGTGCGCAGTTCACACCTACAAAAAAAATATATTAAATGCCATATTTTAATTTTTTCCAGTCAGCAATTCGCAGTTTTGCCTCCGAACTAAAACAGCGATTTGTGCCTGAATTTTTGGCACAACAAAATCCAGCGGTGCTGCCAAGTTCCTTGGCTAAAAATGCCGGAATTCGCGGCGTTTGGATACCTAGCACCGACTGCAAAGTTCTCACTTCAAAACAGCGGATTTCTGAAGCAATGGACTTTCTGGCAGATACGGGATTTAATACGGTTTTTCCTGTTGTTTGGAACCGGGGTTTTACTGCTTATCCTTCTCAAATAATGCGCGAACAATTTGGGATAGAAATAGATGCGCGCTATCAAGGGCGCGACCCTCTGGCAGAATTAATTGTTGAGGCTAACAGAGTTGGTTTAAAAGTTATTCCTTGGTTTGAATACGGATTTGTGAGTTCTTACAATCTCAACGGCGGTCATTTGTTGGCGAAAAAACCTGAGTGGGCGGCTCGCGATTGCAGCGGCAATTTACTTCAGAAAAATAAGTTTGAATGGATGAATTCTCTCGATTCGGAAGTTCAAGATTTTTTGCTGGGGTTGATGCTGGAAGTTGCTAAGAATTATCCGGTAAATGGGGTTCAAGGAGACGATCGCATTGCGCTTCCTTCCGAAGGCGGTTATGACGAAAAAACGGTTAAACGCTACCTCCAAGAGTGCGGGAGAGAAGCGCCACAGAATCCGAGAGAGCGACATTGGCTGCACTGGCGCGCCGATATTATTACTGAGTTTGTGGCTCGATTGCACCGAGAATTGAAGGCTATTAGTCCTGATTTGTTGCTGTCGCTTTCGCCTAGTCCTTATGAATGGGGACTGGTGGAATATTTGCAAGATTCTCAAACTTGGGTTGACAAAAAGTTGGTTGATATGCTTCATCCCCAGTTTTACCGCCGGGATTTTAAGGCTTACAAACAATTGATCGATCGACTCGTTGGCGAACAGCTTAGCGGCGAACAACTGCACTGCGTGTCCCCCGGTATTTTGTTAGCGAATCGAGGTAGTAAGTATAGCATGAATCCCGAGCTGTTGTTGCAAGTAATTGCTTACAACCGCGCTCGCGGCATTCAAGGAGAAGTGCTGTTTTTTTACGAAGGTTTGCGAGATAACGGTAACGCTTTGGCTGAGGTTTTGAAAAATGGGCCCTACGGTTGACAGACTGTTCGGGAATTAAGTTGTTTCCGGTTCGCTGCGTTCAACGGAGCCGATCGCTCTTTGAAGCCAACTTGCGATAAAATGATATAGCGCAGCTCGCCTACTCAAGAGCGCGGCGATGCCAAGTAGCAAGCGGTACTAACTTTCAAGCCGCCAAAACAAACCAGATAATTAATTATTGAGGAGTTGCCCAAAATAGTCGAATCCGACATATTTTAAAAGTGGTGCAAGTTTTCTGAGAATTTGAGTTTTGTAGGTACAGCTAGATTTTTTTATGAGCCCGCCCAAAAACAGGTACAAGCCGCTGACACGAGAGTCAGTGTCTAACCCAAAATTTTTTACCCGAGTTTAAGCTTCCAGATTAATCTGTGAAGCCAATCTAAAATCTAAAATCTAAAATCTAAAATGGACGCTTCGGCGAGTTTAAAAGAGCAATCTCAAGCGATCGCCAAAATATGAGAATAAATCAATGAACTCAGCAGCAACCCTCATCCAACAGCTACCAGAGCTCAGCGATGCTCAATTTAAACAAAAATATTTGAAAGAAAGACAAGGAATGCACGCCTTGGCGACAATATTGCCACAAGTAGAACAGGAAAGTCTGGCTTTGCGTGCCATCAAATTAGCTTTAAAAGTAAACTTAAAACTAGGCTCAAAACTAGCCGGCACTCTCAAGCCAGAATTTCAAAAAAAAGCAATAAAATTAATCGGAAAAATCCCAACTTCGCCACTGCTAAAACTTCAACTGCTAGCACTAACTGGTTCCGACTGGGCAATTCCGATGCTAGTCAAAGCGTTGAACCACAAACAAAGTGCCGTGCGCCTTCACAGCATTCGGGCGATCGGCAAAATTGGCTCGGAAGCCGCAGTAATTGAATTAGCCCGATCGCTCGAATCCGAAGATTCCCAAGTGCAAGCTTGGGCCGCTTGGGCCCTAGGAGAAATTGACTCGCAACCAGCAGTCACAGCACTGCTTGCCACCCTCAACCACAAAACCTCCGCAGTGCGCGCCTGGGCCGCTTGGGCCTTGGGCCAAATGAAGCCGAAAACAGCCGTCAGAGCACTGCTTGTCGCCCTCAAACACCAAGACCCCGAGGTGCGCTGGCGGGCGGCGGTCAACTGCGGGAAAATTGGGGGCTCAGAGGTGGTTCCCGGGCTACTGAACGCCCTCACAGACCAAAATCCAATAGTGCGCGCTCGGGCTGCGGCGGCTTTGGGGAAAATCGGCGACCCCGACGCAGTACCCCACTTAGTAGAATTGCTGCACGATCCCGACTACTACGCCGTTTCTTTGAGGGCCGCCGAGGCCTTGGGACAAATCGGCACGGAAACGGCTGTGGCGGGGCTGCTGCAAGCCCTCAACCATGACGACTCAGACGTGCGCGGCAGTGCAGTTTCTGCCTTGGGGGAAATCAGCAGCGAGGTGGCTGC
>JBBSNU010000208.1:0-7912 GCA_038260455.1 Chroococcales cyanobacterium
ATAGATGAAGTCTGAGCCACCCCGAACTCGCGGGGGGGTTGGGGGGGTAATATCTAGCGCTACTTTATGAAATTGGTATTACACAGCACGCGAGCGCGGACGATCGCACTACAAATGCAAAACACAGATGCACCCACTTTTTATACCTGTATTGACTATAAAAAACTGAAGCCCTGACTACAAAATCATTAAAATCATCCGGGAACGGACAAAATAGAACTTCGAGCGATCGCACTTTCAAATACTTTCTTAATGCCCCAATTCCCCACCAAAGCTCTAACGAAAAATGCCCTTAAAGAACCAGCCGACAAATATACCTATAAAAAAAGCTCCTATTTGACCAGTCGAAACAAAATTGTTCCAAGCTTTCTGAAAATTAGTAAAAATCTCGTAGCTTTGGCCCAAAATCAGCGTACTCAAATGATATTTGACAACTAACAAATCAACCGCATCATGCCAATGAATCGAGCCGGTCAATCCAGCAATAATTTCCGGCATTAAATTAACTATCATGTTGATTTTCTCCTGCTAAAGGCGTTACCCTAAGTACAACCAGTGTCATGTCATCTGCGTTGCGATTGCCAATACCGATAAACTGCTGAACTTGATCGAACAAATAATCCAAAATTTCCTCAGACTGCTGATAATTTTGACAAGCCCACTGAAAAGCCGCAGTCAAATTATCCTCATCAAACCGATCGCCTCTTTGATTAGCAGCATCGGTAAAACCGTCAGTGTAATAAATAATAGTATCTCCCGGCTGCAATTGCACGTGAGCTTCTTGGTAGTGCGAATCTGGATCGAGACCAATTAACATACCCTCCAAAGTATCGAGTCCCAGAATCGTATTAGTTGCAGCTTGCCACAGCAAAGGCGGGTGGTGAGCTGCATTGCTGTAAGACAAAACGCGAGTTTTCGGGTCATACTCCGAATAAAACAGAGTGACAAAACGGTGCGAATTTTCCAAATCCGCGTGCATTACCCGGTTTAAATGTTGCAAAATTCTCGCAGGCGAGTGGCGGTTCAAAACCTCGGCCCTGAGCATACCCCGAGTCATCGTCATCAACAGGCCCGCCGGCACTCCCTTGCCCATCACGTCGCCGATGACGATGCTCCAGCGGCCCTTGTTGATTTTGGACTTAAGATTTTTAATCAGGGATGGGGGGTGTTCCCCCTCATTCTCCTTGCCGATCGGGTCATAGTCAGCGGGAATAAAATCATAATAATCTCCACCGACTCTGCTAGCCGTTTGGCAGCGGGCGGCCACGTCAAGACCGGGAATTTTCGGACAACTGCGGGGTTGCAGCCGCAATTGAATTTCCGCCCCGATTTCTAACTCTCTATCTAAGCGTTCTTTTTCAGCTAACTTAACAGTAAGTTCATCTTTGTAGACTGCCACGGCGGTTTGATCCGCCACCAACCGAACTAATTTCTGTCTGCTAGCAGTCCACAGATATTGGGGGTCACTACTAAAAACATAAAGCCGTCCGCGTTCCAAATTTTTGATTAAAATTGGCGTTCCAAACAAATGAACATCCGGGCCCAAATAACGACTTACTTGCAGGTCGAGACTAGAAGTTTGGCCTGAGATTGAGGAAGCAGATTCACCAGCCGGGGCAGCAACTGCTGTAGCTTGTCTGGTGGCTATTTCCAGCGCTTTTTGCAAATCTTGGCACTGCCGTCCTTCCTGACAGTGCAACTGCTGAAACCTGACTTGACCGTTGGGTTTGAAGAGCACTAAAGCTCCCCCGTCGGCATCGGTAACGCGAGTCGCCACCAAAGGTACTAACTCCAAAAATTGGTTGAGATTGTTAAAACTGCGGAGGGCAAATCCCAGCGAGCCCAACATATCTTGAACGTTGTGCTGGTATCGGTGCAAACGGCCCACCAGTTCTTTGAGGGCAAATACTGGCGTCGCGTCGGCAGAATTGCGACCCGTCGGGCGGTCAGCAGGTTTAGGTGAGGGGCGAGGCAAAGGCACAGCAGTCATTTGATGTTTATGATTTTAGATTTTAAAGGCAGGTTGATTGATTGATTGATTGATTGATTCATTGATTGATTGAGGAATTACGTGCCACCTGACCAGAAACCCGGTTTTTTTTCTAGCAAGTAGTTTGGACACTATGGCATTGATATCAAGTTAAGTCTGAAATCCTGAAGAAATCTCGTTTGTAGCCCGGGCCCGATCCCCCTAAATCCCCCCTTCTTAAGGGGGACTTTGACCCTTTCCTGTCCCCCCTTTTTTTAGGGGGCTTTGACGCTCTTCCCCTGTAACAAGGCGGGCTTTGACGCTCTTGTCCCCCCTTTTTTAGAGGGAGTAGGGGGCAAGAATTCGGGGGGTTCGGGAAGACTGTGCAATCAGATAGCAGACCGATACTACTCTGTAGCTCAATTAGACAAGCTTTGGATCGCACATCGGGCCCAACCTGTGCAAGAACTGGGCGAAAGTATTGTTTCTAGATGTTTAGCTTTGACTAACATTGCGGGCGTGGCGATGGCGCTCGTGCTGCGATGCTAGTTTGAGGTTAAGAATTTGAGACTTGGAAGCTCTGTCTCGGCCTCCAAAAATCGGGACGGCGGCAGATACCTCATCAATCTAAAATCTAAAATCTAAAATCTAAAATCCAGTAGGGCTTCCACAAATTCGTAACTAGAAAACGGGCGCAAATCTTCGATGCTTTCTCCTACTCCGATAAAGCGGATGGGGAGACCGAGCTGCTGCACTACTGCGAGGGCAACACCACCTTTAGCAGAACCGTCGAGTTTTGTCAATACTACTCCGCTTAATTTTGCAGATTCTGCGAATACTTCTGCCTGTCGCAAACCATTTTGACCTAATGTAGCATCCAAAACCAGTAGAGATTCTACGGTAGCACCGGGAGCTTTTTTATCTATTATGCGACGGATTTTACTGAGTTCGTCCATGAGATTTTTTTTGTTTTGCAGGCGGCCTGCGGTGTCTACGATCAGCAGTTCTGTGTTTCTGGCGTTGGCGGCGGCGATCGCATCAAACACGACTGCAGCGGGATCGGTATTTTTCCCTGGGTTGGCAATAATTTCGACACCGCTACGGGCTCCCCAAACTTTGACTTGTTCGACGGCGGCGGCGCGGAAGGTGTCGGCGGCGGCTATTAGGGTGTTGTAGCCGGATTTTTGGGCTATGTGGGCGAGTTTGCCGATCGTCGTAGTTTTGCCCGCACCGTTGACTCCGACAATTAACCAGATGTTAAAGGTGTCTTTTTCCGGGGCAAAAGTCAGGCTGTAGGCGGGATTGCCGGCGGCGGTTTCGGCTGTCGGAGCGTCGAGAATGTCGCGCAGGATGGTTTTGAGGAAGGCTAGAGCTTGTTCTGGCGGTAAAGCTTCTTGTTTGAGTCTTTCTTGCAGACGGCTGATAATGATGTCGGTGGCTGCGACTCCGACATCGGCTTGTAGGAGCAAAGTCTCAATTTCGGCTACTGCGTCTTGGTTGAGCGGGCCTTGACCGACGATCGCCTTTAGTCGATTAATTAAGCTGCGGCGGGTTCTTTCTAAGCCTTTCCGCAGTTTTTGCAGCCAACTGATTTCTTCGACGGATACTTGATCTGGTCTGCGGCCTTGACTGGCGAGGATTTCTGATGACCATAAAAAGCCTTCGTCAAAGTCGAAACCGGGAATTTCTTCGATAATTGCGGCTCTTTCGGCTGCGGCTGCAATTACTTCTGGTTCTTCAATGGCGGTTTCTTTGAGGCGTTCGATGCGATCCATGCGATCGGCTTGAGCTCTGGCCCAAAACGGCAGGGATTCGTCTGCGGTGCTCTGAGGCGCGATCGACTCGGTTTCTTCTACAACTGAGGTTGCAGGTTGGGCAATTTCTATATTTTCTGGTGTAACTTCTAATTTTGGAGCAACGGGTGCAAGGTCGATCGCCCCGATTGGTGGATCTGTTTCGACAAATCCTGCATTTGGTGCTGCATCCGTTGCTTCAACTTCAGCAATTTCTGGAACTTCTGGAACTTCTGCAACAGTTTCTGCTGGTTCAACTTCCGCAACTTCTGCAACTTCGGCAACTTCGGCAACTTCTGCAACTTCGGCAACTTCTGCAACTTCGGCAACTTCTGTCTCGGCTGAAGTTTCAGCCGCTGCTGTCTCGGCTACTTCTGTTTCAGGTTTTTGCTGTTTTTGAATATTTTTGTAAGCAGCTTTCGCCCAATTGAGATAATCTTCGGCTGCAGCGGGTGAACTTTGGTCTGTTGCTGCATCTGTTGGAGGCCCGGCGGGTGCCGGTTGTGCCGATTCATCTTGGGTTGGCTGGGGGGGAGTTTCTTTTTCAGAAGATCCGCTTTCGCTGTACTGGCGACGAAACCAATTAAAAACCATAGGAAATTGGGAATATAGTTATTATTGACATACTCACCGGGCTGAAGCCACGGTGATTCTTGACGGTTCATCGCAACTTGCTACCGAAGTAGTCTTACTGTCGCTCCCCGCCCGTTTAGAGTCGTGGCAATGCCCTGTCCCGACTTTGTTTATATTTTTCGCTGCGTTCTCATCTCGATCGTGGTCGGTTCCGCAACTTAAGCATTTAAGCGCCCGGACTTTCAGAGCGAGCTTACCCCAGCGGAACCCACAACTACAGCAAATCTGACTGGTAGGTTCCCACCTGCTAATCACTCTAAAATCGCGACCGTATTTCTCACATTTTGCCTCACAGAGCGCCCTGAATTCATGCCATCCCTGTTGGCTGATAGCTTTTGCTAGTTTGCGGTTTTTTATCATTCCTGACACGTTCAAGTCTTCCAAGACGATAGTTTGGTTTTCGCTAACGACTTTGGTGGACAGTTTGTGCAAGAAGTCCTTGCGGGTATCTGCAACTTGGTTGTGCAGCTTGGCTACCTTGAGCCGAGTCTTGTTTCTGCGATTTGAACCTGCTGATTGACGGGATAACTTTCTTTGGAGTTTGCGGATTTTGCGATCGAGTTCCTTGTAAGATGGGCTTTCGGCTTTTTCACCGTTACTCATTACGGCAAAGGTTTTGATACCCAAGTCGATACCGACGCTTTGGTTCTTGGCTTCGATACAGACAGGTTCAATCTCTACTACAAAGCTGATAAAAAAGCGGTTGGCACAGTCTTTAATTATCGTGACAGAGCTAGGCTCGGACGGTAGCACCCTAGACCAAATCGGCTTGACAATCCCGATTTTGGCAAGGTAGACACCGTTGCCTTTCATGGAAAATCCCCCGCGAGTGAGGCGGGCTGACTGACTGTTTGTCCGTTTTTTAAACTTGGGATCACCAACTTTCTTGCCTTTCCTTTTGCCTTTGCAGGACTCAAAGAAATTCTTAAAAGCTGTCTCTAAGTCCGCAACAGACTGCTGTAAAGGTATGTTTGAGACCTCGGACAACCACGCTCTCTCCTCAGTGCGTTTTGCTTGAGTGATAACTAGCTTCTGAAGTTCTGCCGATTTAGGCTTTTTCTGGGATTGCTTACACAAAGCTAGCGCATCATTCCAAACTACCCGCACGCAACCAAATAGCTGAGCTAGGCTCTGCCGTTGTTGGTCGGTTGGGTAGAATCGGTATTGATATCTAGCAATCATTGCTTTATTAGTGTTAATCTATTAGTATACCATTACATATAGAAATATGTCATGACTTTCCGGGCAAAACACAAACTTGGTTTTACTAGCGATAGTCCGTTAGCAAAAGAGCCTATCTGCCTGAAGTTGAAGCCGGGATTGAGAGAACAATTGAGGGCTGTCCCAGATTGGCAAAACAAGCTGAGAGCGCTTATAGATAAGCTAGTTGAGGAGAATGCAAAGCCGTCCTAGAAGGACGGGGCTTGAAACCCAAATTTTCGGTCATTAGTCATCAGTCCTTAGTGTAGAGCGGATTGCGGATTGCCAATCACTAATGACCACCCTTCGACTTCGCTCAGGGCAAGATGACTGATGACGAATGGCCAAAAGCGAGCGGGGACGATCGCACTAATGACTATTGAGTGAGAACTTCTGCCTTAATTTTATCGACTACTCGGCGGAGGACTCCGTTAATGAAGCGATGTCCGTCGTCGCCGCTGTAACGTTTTGCTAGTTGGACTGCTTCGCTGACGGCGACTTGTTCGGCTAAGTCGAGATAGAGGATTTCGGCGATCGCAATTCTCATGATATCTCGATCGATCCTGGGCAACCGATCTATTTGCCAATCTACGAGGGATTCCGACAGCAATTGGTCAATTTGAGAGCGGTTGGCGCTAACTTTCGTCAGGATTTGCAAAGCATAGGTGCGGACATCTTGCTGGTTAGCAAGCTGGAGCAGTTCTGGAAACTCCATTGCTGAACCGAGACGGTTGATGGCGGTTTGCGTAAGTTCCACAGCTTCGCGCACCATTACTCTAGCACTTTGTATATCGCCGGCGCGGATTTCGCTAGCAAGCAGTTTGTCGCTGCTTCGCTGCACTTCCGAGGCTGCTGCTTCTAAAGATTCTTGAACTTCTGCTGTCAGGGTGCGGACGGCGGCGAGGACAACATCTTGCAGTTTCTTAGCTTCTAAGAGTTCTGGATTTGACGGTAGTTGGCTGATGCCGAGGAGTGCGAGTTCTCGTGCTGTTTCGCGGGATTTTTTCATATGTTTTAGATAGCAATTGGGATAGGAATTTAAGAATTGTTGAGATTGCTAGGTGTTGGTTGAGACCATAGCCTTGGACTTTAGCAGAAAAACCCGCAAAAAACCCGCCCTCGGTGATGATTGTTTTTGGGCTGGTTTTGGACAAATAGAATCTCTTCTTAAAAATACTGGGCGGTTTCAATCGCCAGAAAGTCAAACTTGCACCCACCTGCTGTGGGTTGAAGACTCATACCATTTTTCTAAAGATATGCTGATGAAGTCTGAGCCACCCCGCGAGTTCGGGGGGGTTGGGGGGGTAATATCTAGCGCTACTTTATGAAATTGGTATCAGCGGTTAAAATTACGTTTTTCTCAACCTGATTTCAACCGTAGGTGGGATCTTGGTTTAATCTTCTTCTACTGGTACAGGCTGGTATCTTGATTCGGATATTAAGGGTTCGAGTGTTTTGCCGGGGGGGTTGTCGGGGCTGACGGTAAGTGAGTTGCTGGGGTTGACGATGCCGCCGGAGATGATCAGTTTAAAGGCATCTTCGATCGACATTGACAAATTCACTAGGTCGGTTTCCGGGACTATAGCGAACCATCCGGTGGTGGGGTTTGGTGTGGTGGGGATGAAAATGCCGATCGGAGTTTCGCCGGACAAATGAGATGTAATATCGTTACTGTCGATCGTACCCGTCACAAAAGCCAAAGTCCAGATTCCCCGCCGGGGATACTCTACCAACACCACCCGGCGAAATTTGTCATTTGAGTTAAGAATTGTTCCCAGCAATTGTTTGAGGGTTTTGTAAACCGAACCGGCTAGGGGAATTGCCTGCAACAGGCGTTCGCCAAAGTCTAGCAGCCACTTCCCGAAGATGTTGCGGGCCATTAAACCGATGAGTAAAATGCTCAGCAGGGGTACAGCCAGCCCTACTAAAAGATTCAGCAGATTGACCAAAATCGGGTTGAGTCCGTCAAAAGGGTTGATCTGCTTGGGAATTTTGGTAAGAAAATTAATTACCCAACTGGCGACGGTAATTGTCAGCCAGATGGTGGTAGCTAAGGGTATCACTACCAGCAGACCTGCGATCAGGTCGTTTTTTAAGTCTTGTTTGATGCGTTGGAGCACGGGTGGTCAACTCTCCTCGTAACTGGCTGCAAATAACGTGGACAAACCTGAGAGTAAAGCAACTGCACGGGCTTTAGCTTGACGCCGGAAGCCCCGCACCATACTTGTACTCAGGTTGGTGTCGGGATGAATAGGCGGTCAATCGATGGGGTTCAACACCCCGCTCGATTGACAGTTTCTGTGCCACTCACGAATGA